>JAMNXX010000098.1 GCA_023623095.1 Bacillota bacterium
AACGTTTGCAAATGTCTCAACATTATTGATATTCGTTGGTTTTTGCCAATATCCTTTTTGAGCTGGGAAAGGAGGCTTCAATCTTGGCATCCCTCTTTCACCTTCTAAGGATGCGATGAGTGCAGTTTCTTCCCCGCAGACAAAAGCACCGGCTCCGGCTTTAATTCTTAAGTCGAAGCTGAAGTTTGTTCCCAATATATTTTTGCCTAAGAAACCGTTTTCACGAGCTTGTTCAATAGCATTTGATAAACGAGTGATGGCAAGCGGATATTCGGCTCTTACGTAAACAGCGCCTTCATCGGCCCCGATCGCATATGCGGCAATTGCCATACCTTCGATGAGCGTATGTGGGTCGCCTTCCAAGATAGAACGATCCATGAATGCACCCGGATCCCCCTCATCCGCATTGCAGATTACATATTTTTTAGCTCCTTTGGCGTTGCGTGCAGCATTCCATTTGAACCAAGTTGGGAATCCTGCGCCACCACGACCTGCCAACCCGGAGATTTTTATTTCTTCGATAACATCTTCCGGGGTCATTTCTTGAATGCATTTTTTTAAACCTTTATAGCCATCTTTCGCAATATATTCTTCAATGCGTTCTGGATTGATGATACCGCAATTTCTCAAAGCAATTCTTTTTTGTTTCTCTAATATTGCTGCATCTAGTTCGCTGATCTGATACTTTGCAGCAACCTCTTTCTTTTCCAGGTGGCTTTCGATAATTTCAGGAATGATTTCAGGAGTTACTTTTACATAAGTTGTTTTTTGACCATCATCAGTAATAACATCGATAATTGGTTCTAGATAGCACATTCCAATGCAACCCGTCAGATCCACTTCTATATTTAAATGTTTATCTTTGGCTTCTTTTTCGATTGCTTCGGATACTTTGTTTGCGCCTGCTGCGATACCACAACTTCCTTTACCAACAATTATTTTCATAACCTAGACCTCCTTACTGGCATTTTCTTTGTTTCTGATATCACGAATGATTTGTCTTGCTTTATCAGGAGTAAGGGTACCATAAGTTTCTCCATTGATCATCATTACAGGAGATAAACTGCAGCAACCAAGACATGCCACATTATTCAAAGTGAATAATCCGTCTTCGGTCGTTTCACCTTCTTGGATGTTCAGTTCGTTACAAATAGCTTCTTCTACACCTTTGGAACCATTTACATGACAAGCAGTACCTTGGCAGAGCATGATTAAATATTTACCGATAGGTTCTAAACGAAATTGGGTATAGAATGTAGCGACCCCCAAAACTTTTGCAGGTTTATTTCCTGTTTTGTGGGCAATATAATTTAATAAATCTAGAGGAAGATATCCATATAAATTTTGTGCTTCCTGAAGAATACTGATTAAACTGCCCGGAGCATTTTGATATTTTTCCAAAATAGGCTGCAATTTTGTTACATCGATATTTGGATCTTTTACGGAAATATCCTGATTTGTTTTACCACAACAACATTGCATTTTGTCACTCCTCCTTCATTTATTAACATTTATTACATGTAAATTTATTTAATAAAATAGCTTTTAGAAACAGAACTTAAACATAAGACGGGCAAAATAAGTGATTAAATCATAAAGAAAAAGGAAAATACAGGATGTGTTTAAAGGCATTCCCGTACTTTGTTGCTAGGTAATTGGGTCATATTTAAGTGAAGGCATATAAAAAGGCCAAAATTGTCGAAAAAAGACAAAAAACAAATATCATTTAATATTATAGCATAGAATTGTTTCTTTGGGAACAAAATAAACAGTTAAGCAAAAAATTAATAATCGTTTAAAATAAGGAGTTTGCTTGGGTTATTCTTTCAGGTAAGGGCGTATGTTGTTTCTATAAAATGTATTTAATTTTGTAAAAATTACCAAACAAGAAGAAGATATTTCAATGTGAAACCGATTACATAAATCATAAGAAACGTATCGCTTTTAATAGCAATGGATGATGATTAAATTGACTTTTTACGAATCGAATCCATATTGCTCAAAGATTAGATAGTATTGAAAAATATTTTACTGATAGGGCAGGGGGAACAATTTTCGATTCGGAGAAATATTTATGGATCATAGCAGATAATAACTTATAAAAGGATATTGACAAATTTTTAGAACAGTGTATTTTATTATTGAGACACAATAAAATATATTTTATTTTAGAATTTGATGTTTAAGGAATCAGGTTTTCAAAATGATTTATGTTATTTAAATTTGTTTAAAAAAATTAATAAAAGAAGGAGAAGTGGTAAATGCAAAACAAACGATTGGGCAGACATATTTTGGTGGAGTTTTATAATTGTGACAGAGATGTGCTAAATAATTATGATTTAATTGAAGAATATATGAATGAGGCAGCCATTAAAGCAAATGCAACCATTGTCCAAAGTGTATTTCACCTATTTAACCCATGGGGGGTAAGCGGAGCAGTTGTCATCCAAGAATCTCATTTGACGATTCATACTTGGCCTGAGTATGGATATGCTGCAGTAGATTTATTTACATGCGGAGATGATGTCAATCCATGGGTGGCTTTTGATTACCTAAAAGATATGATAAAAGCTGATAAATATGAAACAACAGAGATCGATAGGGGCGTTATCGATAAAATTCGAGCGGCATCGGAGGAGGATTTTGGAGAAATTACCTTTAAGCCCCAGAAAAGTTCTTAAGATTAATTCAATTCAGACAAATATCTCTTATATAGTATTCTCTTATATAGTATATAGTTCTATTTTTTGTGCCCATCTTTTGCAAATGGGGGAGGTTTAGAAAACTTACAGTTGCGAGGGAGGTTGAATGATGGATTTTGAATTATGGTATACGGAAGAGCATACGGATTGTTTGAGGTTTACAATGAAGGTTAAGCAGCACCTCTATTCAAAACAAAGTCCATTTCAAAAAATAGAAGTTCTTGATACTTATGAGTTTGGAAAGGTTCTAATATTGGATGGGCTAATCATGATTACAGAAAAAGATGAATTCATTTATCATGAGATGATTACACATGTTCCTATGGCGGTGAATCCGAAAATCAAGAATGTTTTAGTCATCGGAGGAGGAGACGGAGGAACAGTCAGAGAACTTACAAAATATGATTCCATTCAACATATCGATATGGTTGAAATTGATGAAATGGTCGTAGAAACTGCAAAAAAATTTTTCCCACAAACATCATGCAAATTAGATGACAAAAGGGTATCTTTGCATTTTGAAGATGGCATTCGCTTTATTCAGGATAAGAAAGATGTTTATGATTTAATTCTTGTAGATTCAACAGATCCATTGGAAGGGCCGGGAGAAGTGCTATTTACAAAAGAATTTTATCAGGATTGTTATGC
>JAMNXX010000140.1 GCA_023623095.1 Bacillota bacterium
TTCCGGAATGGAGTCAGGAGATCCGGAAGTTTTGGAGATGCTGAGGAAAGGCACTACGCCCGAGGAAATCATTCGAGCAGGGCGAATGCTGAAAGAAGCAGGGATTGAACTCAGTGAATACATCATGGTAGGGGCAGGGGGAAGAAAGTTTTCTCGAAACCATGCGATCAACAGCGCAAAGGTGCTCAACCAGATCGATCCCGATTTTATTCGCTTAAGAACGTTCATGGTAATTCCGGGGACACCGATTGAGGAATTGTATCGAAAGGGCGAATTTGAATTATTGAATCCTCATGAAGCCTTAAGGGAAACAAGATTGTTTATTGAGCATTTAGAAGGAATTGAGAGCAATTTGCTCAGCGATCACATTTCAAATTATTGGGATATATCCGGCAAATTGCCTCAAGATAAAGAAAATATGCTCAAAGAAGCTGACTATGCTCTGACGCTGGATCTATCCAATTTCAGGGATCCAAGGGAAGTATATATCTAAAAGCAAACCCACCCACGGCTTTTTGTCGTGGGTGGGAATTTTTATTTCAATCGGATTTGATGATATACTTTTTTGCCTTTTCGAAGCATGAGGGTACCGTTTTGGAATAGTTTTTCCGTGATAGTCATTTGCGGATCTTCTACTTTCTTTCCTTCGATGGAAATCCCTCCCTGATTGATCAAGCGTCGTCCTTCACTCTTGGAGGAAATTAGCCCTGCTTTGTTTAGGAGCGTTAGAATGTCCATTCCTTGAGCCAAATCTGCATGGGAGATTTCTGTAAATGGGATGTTATCTGTCATTGCGCCGTCGCCGAAAAGCGCTTTTGCGGCAGCATGTGCTTTTTTCGCTTCTTCTTCTCCGTGTACCAGTTTCGTAACTTCGTAAGCTAAGATTTCTTTTGCTTGATTGATCTCTGCTCCTTCCAAAGAGCCCAGGCGCCTGACTTCATCCATGGGCAGGAATGTGAGCAAGGACAGGCATTTTTCCACATCGGCATCATCTACATTTCTCCAATATTGATAGAAGTCAAAAGGAGATGTTTTTTCCGCATCCAGCCATACTGCGCCTGCTTGTGTTTTCCCCATTTTTACGCCTTCGCTTGTGGTCAGCAGCGTAAAGGTCATCCCGTAGGCCGGAGCTCCTTCTACCCTCCGGATCAGATCTGCACCGGCGATAATATTTGACCACTGATCGTCTCCGCCCAGTTGAAGTTTGCAGTTGTATCTTCTGTATAATTCTAGGAAGTCATAAGACTGCATGAGCATATAGTTAAATTCCAGGAAGGACAATCCCCTCTCCAGACGGTTTTTAAAACATTCGGCTGTAAGCATTCGATTGACTGAAAAATGCCTTCCAATATCCCGAATAAAGGGAACATATTTTAACTCCAACAGCCAGTCTTTGTTATTGACCATGATCGCTTTGCCTTCGGAAAAATCTAAAAATCTTGAAAGCTGTTTTTTGAAACAATTTGCATTATGTTCAATTGTCTCTAAAGTCATCATCTGACGCATATCCGTTCTGCCGGAAGGGTCGCCTACCATTCCGGTACCTCCGCCTACCAATGCAATGGGGCGGTGTCCTGCTCTCTGCAGATGCATCATCGTGACGATTTGAAGGAAATGTCCTACATGCAGGCTGTCTGCTGTTGGGTCAAAACCAATATAGAAAGTAACGGATTCTTTCCCCAATAATTCTCTGATTTCGTCTTCATGGGTTGTCTGTTGGATAAAACCGCGTTCTTTTAACGTGTCAAAAACGTTTTGGTTTTGCATTTTATTTTAAAACCTCCTTGTGCAAAAGTGTTTGATATCGAAGGAAATTAAAAAGGGTCTTCTCATCGTTTTAAGGACGAGAACACCCGTGGTACCACCTTAATTTGCATTTTAAAATGCCTCTTGCCACGATAACGGATGAAATCCGCCGAAGTTTTTTGCCTCGGAACTCCGGAGCGTATTTCGTTCACCTATGTACTGCAAGCCTTTCACCGGCCGGCCTGCTCTCTGATGTTGTAACCATAGGGACTTAATGGACTCCTTCAATGTTTTTGCATCGATTCGATTTTTCAATTATTATATCCTATATTAACATAAATATGATGAACCTGACAAGCCTGGAAAAGAGATCTTTTGATAAGCCATAGAAAATCCATATCGGATGAACGAATTTTTAAAGAAGAAAGGAATTGTGTTGCAGCTCTAATTTCTTGATGAGCCGGGCATAATAAAAAATGGTAGGATGGACGTGTAAAATCATCTTTCTTATAAGTATTTTAAAAAATAAAAAATTGCGATGGTTGTATTTTGAAATTGATATTTGTTTTTTTATCTGGGTATATGGTATCATAAAAACAAAATGAATGAGGAATTTCATGTTGAGAGAGGGGTAAGAAAATGAGAATATTGAAAGAAAACGCTGCAGCATTGATGATCGATTATCAGGAACGTTTAGTCCCTCATATGTGGAAAAAGGAAGAATTGATAAAAAATACGAGGATTTTAATCCAAGGGTTAAAGGCATTGGAAGTTCCGATAATCGTTTCCGAACAATATCCAAAAGGGTTAGGGCCTACGGTTGAGGAAATCAACGAAGCACTCGGCGCATATGAGCCAAAGGAAAAAACCGCTTTTAGCTGTTGTGATGAATCTTCTATTGTATCGGAAATTCAGAAGCTGAATAAAAAATGGATTATCATCGCCGGCATTGAATCCCATATATGCGTCTTGCAGACGGTAATCGATCTTATTGATAAAGGAATGGTACCTGTTTTGGTAGAAGATTGCGTCTCCTCCAGGAGGGAAAATGATAAAAAAATTGCCGTAGAACGAATGAGAGAAGAAGGAGCGATCATTACAACGTACGAATCGGTTTTATTTGAGTTATGTAGATATTCCGGTACAGAGCAATTTAAAACGATTTCAAAATTAGTGAAATAAAATAAAAATGCGCAGGGATTCTATAATTTCTGCGCTTTTTTTACTTTTCTGCATTTGTATATTTCCGCAGAAGCGTTATTCTGTTATCTGATGATAACAAATTCAATTTATTTTTGGAATAATGAAATAGAAACTTGATGCGTTCTATGCATTTCCGTGCGTTGACAAAGAATAAAAGGCTGTGGTTAAATAATAATAAGTGTTTCGTTTAATTCAACCGATTTTTGCATATCATGAAAAAAGAAACACTTCGTCAGTTCGCAAAATCCTGACGATAAACAAAACTACGGATATGGAGAGGAAAAAATGGAAAAGACAAAATTTTGGGTTCAGGCAGCATTGATTGGAGCGATTTATGCTGTGCTGACGATCGCTTTCGCTCCAATCAGTTAT
This sequence comes from Bacillota bacterium, assembly GCA_023623095.1. Classification (GTDB taxonomy): domain Bacteria; phylum Bacillota; class Clostridia; order Peptostreptococcales; family Thermotaleaceae; genus JAMNXX01. The sequence continues at coordinate 3,322 of JAMNXX010000140.1, forward strand.
GGA
>JAMNXX010000235.1 GCA_023623095.1 Bacillota bacterium
ACTGAGTTTATATTGAATGATTTAATCGATATCTCTTTCTGTTAAATTGGTAAATGTAATAAAATTTCCCTGAAGAAAGGATAGCCGGAAATCATCATCTTTTACATACAGGGTTTTTCTCATATTCGCGGGAAGCTGATCCACAAAACAAAATATGCATTTGTTTCTGCATTGTTTGATTGGATCGATCGTAGGATTTTCAAAAACGATTCCTAAATCCTCATCAAATTCTTTCTCTATTTCATAAATCTCTATAGAGCCATCTTCCTTCTTGATTTCTACCTCAAGATATTCATCAGAAATCAGAAATATATATTCGATAATATTTTCAAAATCTTGGTGATTGATTCGAATCAGTTCATCACCCGGCTGGATGTCCATTTCTTCCGCAATGCTTCCTTTTAAAACGGATTCTATTTTTTTATTTTTTAAAACTTTATTTTTCATTCAGCATATACACCTACTTAAACATTCGTTTAAATCCCTGATGGCTAATATTATAGCATAGAAACACAAATATCCGTAATTTAAATTATTTCTCTTCCTGTGTGATAAAATTTTTTACGATGCTTCCATAATCGGATCATCACTTTTATTTTTTTATTATTTCTTTTTTTCGCTCATTTTATATTTTGAAGAAAAAACAAAAATCCATCCCGAATTCAATGAAATGGATTTTTGATCCTTTATTTCATCTGATAAGCACCTGTCTGAATATATACGACCTTTTCACATACATTCTCTGCATAATCGGCAATCCGTTCCAGATGAGAAGAAATAAACAGAAAATAGGTAGATTGTGTAATTTTTTTAGGATCTTCCATCATGTATGTCAAAAGTTCTCGATGGATTTGCTGATGGATCTCATCGATTTCTTCATCTAAGTGCCAAGTGTCTTTTGCCAGTTGAATATCTTTTTGTATAAAAGCATCTAAAGCCTTTTTCACCATATTTGCTGCCAAATCTGCCATGCGGGGAATGTCAATCAGCGGTTTGATATATTTTTCATTGGCTAATTTTATCGTGATCTCTGCGATATTTACCGCATGATCCGCCATTCTTTCCAAATTCGTAATCAATCTGAGAATAGAGCAAATTTCTCTTAAGTCGATTGCCAAAGGCTGCTGGGTAGCGATCAATTTAATACATTTGTCTTCAATTTCTAATTCTAAATTATCAATCAGCGCATCTCTTTCTATTATTTCTTCAGCGAGTTGGATATCCTGCTCCTTCAAAGATTGGATAGAATTTAAAATCGCCTCTTCTGTCATCGCACCCATTTTTAAAAGTTCAGCATGGAGCTTTTCTAATTCTTTTGAAAACTGTATTCTAGACATATTTCTTCCTCCCTTTCTAAAACGCTTTTAGCCAAATCTCCCTGTGATATAATCCTCTGTCCTCTTGTCTGCAGGTTTTGAAAATATATTGCTTGTCAAGTCCGTTTCAATGATCTCTCCATTTAAGAAAAATGAAGTATAGTCAGATACCCTTCCTGCTTGCTGCATATTATGTGTTACGATAATAATCGTATAATCTTTCTTTAATTCCCCGATTAAATCTTCCACCTTTGAGGTAGAAATCGGATCCAGCGCAGAAGTGGGCTCATCCATCAATATTACTTCTGGTTCAACTGCCAAACATCTCGCAATACAAAGCCTTTGCTGCTGTCCCCCTGATAACCCTAAAGCAGGTTTATCCAGCTTATGCCGAACTTCATCCCATAATGCCGCTCTTCTTAAACTTTTTTCTACAATCTCATCAAGCTTTGCTTTTTCCTTTATACCATGGATTCGCGGTCCATATGCAACATTTTCATAAATCGTCTTTGGAAAAGGATTTGGTTTTTGAAAAACCATACCTACTCTTTTTCGCAATTCTATCGGATCATAAGCATCATCATAGATATTTTTTCCATCCAATAGTACTTTTCCCTCTATTTTTACATCCTGAATCAGATCGTTGAGCCGATTGAGGGTTCTTAAAAACGTAGATTTTCCACAGCCCGATGGACCAATCAATGCAGTAACCTTATTTTGTACGATATCAATATTCATATCCACCAACGCTTGAAAATGTCCATAAAATAAATTTAAATTTCTTACTCTTATTTTGATGTCTTTTGTCATTTTTTCACCCCTTTTCTATGCTTCTATATTCGTTTTCTGAACATATCTTTGAGCAATCATACTGGCTAAAAAATTAATACATAAAATCCAGACAATCAATACGGAAGCAGTTGCAAATGTCTTTTCTTTAGACATTCCTTCCGAAGCCAACATATATAAATGAACGGACATGGTCCTAGCTGGATCGAATATTGATATGGGCAACCCCAGAGAACTGCCTGCTGTCAATATAACAGCAGCTGTTTCCCCTACAGCCCTTCCTATTCCTAATATCAATCCTGTTAAAATCCCCGATGCTCTGCTGGGTAAAACAACTCTTGCGATTGTTTGCCACTTTGTTGCTCCTAAAGCCAAACTGCCTTCCCGATAGGATAAAGGAACGGTCTTGAGTGCTTCCTCTGTCGTGCGTATCAGTATAGGGAAAATCATCATCGCCAGGGTCAGGCCTCCTGATAAAATAGACCATCGGAATCCTAAAAAAATCACGAAGAAAACAAATCCGAATAAGCCGAAGATGATGGATGGAATCCCCGCTAAAATTTCTATGCCAAATCTTATTAGTTTTACAAATTTATTTTCACGAGCATATTCTGTTAAATGTATGGCAGCTGCTATTCCTATCGGCGTAGCGATTCCAATTGCTACCAGAGTCAGATAAATGGTTCCAACGATGATAGAAAAAATACCTCCTTCTCTACCCATGCTTCTAGGCTCTTGAGTAAAGAATTCCCAGTTCATATGTTTTACACCATGAATCAGTACATATCCAATAATAGAAATCAGTGCAAAAATCGTTAAAAAAGCCATTAGATAGATAAACCCATACGCAATCTTTTCCGTATATTTAATCTTTTTCTTTTTTCTGGTCATTTGAACAAGATGCGAGATGGTTTTTGTATAAACTGTCATTTTCTAATCCCTCCCAAACATTTTATCATCACGTTTGCAATCGTATTGAGCAACATGATCATCATAAATAAAACAATTCCTGCAGCAAATAGTGCCTTTTGGTGAGTAGGTGTCGCATATCCTATTTCCATAGCAATCGTTCCTGTAAGCGTAGCAACGGAATCCAATATGCTATAAGGGATTTTAGGCATATTTCCCGTTATAAGAAGTACTGCCATCGTTTCTCCAATGGCCCTTCCCATCCCTAGTACAACAGAAGAAATGATCCCCGATTTTGCTGCTGGAAG
>JAMNXX010000083.1 GCA_023623095.1 Bacillota bacterium
GGATTCTTTATACAATAAGTCCGTTACGATTCTTCCTTTCAGAAGGTGTTCTTCTGTTATCCTCGGAACGTCTTCTACTTTGATTCTGCTGTAGAATGCCCCTTCCGGATAAACGATCACGATCGGTCCTACCTCACAAAGTCCAAAACAGCCTGTTCGCACAACTTTCACTTCGTTTGCAAGTTGAAGCTTTTCCAATTCTGCTTCAAATGCTTCTATTATTTTTTCAGAGCCTGAAGAAGTACAACCCGTTCCTCCACAGACTAATACATGCGATCGATACAATTCCATTTTCTGACCCCCTCATTTAATTGTTCGTTTATCAAATTACTTCGCTTCACCAATCGTATATTCATCGATAACTTTTCCGTTGACGATATGTTCCGCAATCACTTTCCTTGCTTTTTCCGGTGTCATTTCCACATAGGTTACTTTTTCTTTTCCCGGGCTGTATACTTCAACAATCGGTTCCAGTCTGCACACCCCGATACAGCCTGTTTGGGTTACCGATACATCTCTTAAATTTCTTTTCTTAACTTCTTCTACCAATGTCATCATCACCGGCCTTGCTCCCGCTGAAATTCCACAGGTCGCCATGCCTACCACGATTCTCGTTCCTTGATTCTCATGCCGAATATCTACTTTCTGAAGCGCTTCTTCGCGAATCTTTGCTAATTCTTCTAATGATTTCATTCATGAGACCTCCCCTCAGATTTTGAGAACGTTTTCCACGAAAATTTTAAGTTGCACTTTGAGAACGTTTTCCCTAGTGCTTAAAAAAAATTATTATTTATATTTCGCAAGAATTCCAGGCACATCATCTACTACCAATCTACCATATACATCATGATGGTTGATCATCAATACCGGAGCCAATCCGCAAGCACCAACGCATCTCGTCGCTTCTAGCGAGAACTTGCCGTCTGCAGTCGTTCCTCCTACTTCTACATCGATCTCTTCTTGGATCTTGTCGATAATGGCCTGGGCTCCCTTGACATAACATGCGGTTCCCAAGCAAACACTGATTAGATTTTCGCCTTTCGGTTCCAATGTAAATTGTGCATAAAATGTTACGACGCCATAAATCTCTGCCAATGGAATATTTAATTCTTCAGAGATCTTCTTCTGAACTTCCAGAGGAAGATAGCCGAAAATCTCTTGTGCTTCGTGCAATACCTGCACCAAACCTCCTCGGACATTTCGATTTCTTTCAATTGCCTCATCCAGTTTTTCAAAGTTTTCTTGTGTTAAAGCTTGACTTACCATCATACTCCCCCTTTTCTCTTGACAGTTTTATCGGAGCTGCATTTTTTATTATTTTTTTTCTTCTTTTATCAGTTTTTCTTGATTGCTAAAATTCCTTCTTTATATTTCTTAATTTAAAACTTGATTCCATTATAACAGAAAAAAGCTAGAATGTGTAGATATTTTGTTAATTATTTGTCAACATTTTATTTTTCGCTCTTTTTTGAATATACTGACTTTTCAATCGATTGGATATTTCTCAGTTCATCTTATCATATTAGAGATGCTTTTCAATATTTTCAAAAGGAGCAATGGCTCCACATCCTCTCCTCTTCATTTTCACAAAAAAAGGAATCTTTTGCTTGAGCAAAGAATTCCTTTCACTGCCTCTGCTATTTAGGCAATTTCATTATCAGTTGCTCATGCCATGAAAAAATGACTTTTCCCTTTCCAAACGCGATGCATAAGAATTTCTTCTTGGCCTCATGGGCTTTATCCCCATAGCCTCTCGCATTAGATATAGTAAGGCTCGGAAAATTCTTTGTTTTTCGCTCATTCTAAAGCACAATATGAGCAACTATCACATTTCAAATCTTTTATCCGATTCCGCTTTACTTCATGCATATTCTCTGCGGTTCGGTATATATGTTTAATCTTAAGCCCCTTGCAAATCCGATAATCGTCATTCCAATCTTCTCACCCAATTGTAGCGCCAAATCTGTAGGAGCTGCCCGGGAGATAAGGATCGGAATTTCTCTTTTCGCGCATTTTATCAGCATCTCTGATGAGATTCTTCCGCTGGTAATGATCATCTTGTCTTTCAAAACCATATCTTTCATGAAGGATTCACCGATCACTTTATCCAATGCATTGTGCCTTCCTACATCTTCATGAAAAAGCAATATTTCTTTTTGAGCTGCAATCCCTGTGCTGTGTACACCTCCCGTATTTAAAAATAAATCCGATGCTTGACTGAATTTTCTTACCAATTCCAATATATCTTCTATATGGACTTTTAATGGGCTATCGATCCGTTGATATTCAAAAAAATCCATCACATCGTAAAATACCGTGCCTTTGCAAGCGCCTGTCGTCACTGTTCGCTTTTCAGTAAGCTCCCCTGAAATTCTTTCTCTTTTTTTGGTTTCGATTTTTGCGATTCCCTTTTCTTCATCTATTTCCAAGGAAATGATATCTTCTTTTTTTTGAATCAGTCCTTCGGATAATAGAAATCCAATGCTTAGATAATCGAGCCCCCGCGGCGTGCATAGAAGCGTTATCAATTTCTGCCCATTTAGCAAAATGGTAAAGGGATATTCTTTGATGACAAGATCTTCTACTTCTCTGATCGTTTCGTGATCGTATTTATGGATGAGGCGTCTGTTTACAACATCCATAGGATTTCCCTCCATCTATGCATGCCAAATAGGATTCTAAATCTTCCGGCGTATTTAAATTCATAAACATCTCCCAGCCGGGACTGAAAACCCTTGCTTTTTTTTCCTCGATATAGATTACATTGGATCCTTCCAAAATGAAAGCGACCCTTCTTTTTCCCTGTTCAATGTTTTTTTCTATTTTTCTTATCAGGCTCTTGCTATAGAATGCATTAAAAGGTTCCAGCCATTCTCCGAATTTGGTAATCACTGCATCAATCTCTTGTGGAGAGTCGCGGATGATTTTTTGCATATATTGAATGTAGGGAATATTGACAAAGGGCATATCGCAAGCAATGATATAATTGTATCGACTGCTTGAATACTTCAGTCCTGCATGGATTCCAGCTACAGGCCCAAAATCTTTGAATTGATCTTGCACGACCCTATATGGACAGTCTTGATATTGTTCCGGTTTGTTGCTAACAATGATGATCTTTTTAAATAATGGCTTTAATTGCTCTGCAATATGCTCGAGCATCCACTGATCATCCACCATCAAAAACTGTTTGTCCAGTCCCATCCTTTTGCTTTTCCCGCCCGCTAAAATAATAGCCGTATCCATATGTTCCACTCCCATTTTTCAAAATATGAATGTGCAGAGATAGAAAGGGAAAAAGCTTCCTATCC
>JAMNXX010000048.1 GCA_023623095.1 Bacillota bacterium
CTCCACTAATATGAATTGTACAATTGTCTTGTATATTCGTATTTTTCCCAATGTAAATCTGATTGCGATCTCCTCGGATAACCGCACCAAACCATACACTGGAATTGCTTTGTATCGTCACATTTCCAATAATCGTTGCATTTTCTGATATATAACAGCTCGGATCAATATCCGGAACATATTTCTCATATTTTTCAATCATTTTCCAAACCCTCTTTAGCGAATAATTTTGCTTGAATTGCTAAGGCGCATTCAATCCTTTTTTTCTCCATTTCACAACCAATTTGATAAGGTTTTTGAATATCTTTATTAAATTGATATGCATTTGCATGACAGCCGCCGCTGCAATAAAATTTAGCCCAACAGTTTTGACAGTCCTTTTTATTATATACATGAGCATCTTTAAATTGGAGTCCGATATTTCGATCAAATGTATTATCGAAAACATTCCCTATCTTAAAGTCACTGTCTCCAACAAATTGATGACATGGATACATATCTCCTTCCGGTGTAATGGCAAGATATTCTGTTCCTGCGCCACAACCGGTTAATCTCTTGATGACACAAGGACCCTGATTTAAATCAATCATAAAATGGAAAAATGTAAATTCATTCTCTTTATTTTTTCTCTCTATATAAGCATCAGCAAGCTTTTCATATTCTTCAAATACCTTTGGCAAATCTTCATATTCAATTCCATAGTCGATTTGCTCATCCACAACAACAGGTTCCATAGAAATATTTTTAAAACCCAAATCAGCCAAATGCAAAACATCTTTTGTGAAATCTAAATTGTATCTTGTAAAAGTCCCTCTAACAAAATATAATTTGTCTTTTCTTAAACGCAGCATTTTTTTATATTTCGATAAAATTCTATCATAAGTTCCCAAACCTTCCACGGTATGGCGCATGCGATCATGTATTTCTTTTCTACCATCGATGCTCAAGATTACATTATCCATATTTTGGTTGATATAATCTATCGTTTCATCATTCAACAATAGGCCATTGGTTGTAATTGTAAATCGAAAATGTTTATTCGCTTCTTTTTCCCGGGCGCGGCCGTATTCAACAATTTTTTTAACAACATCGAAATTCATTAGAGGTTCACCGCCAAAAAAGTCGATTTCCAAGTTTCTCCTGTCTCCAGAATTTTCGATTAGAAAATCGATAGCTTTTTTTCCCACTTCTTCGCTCATAAAGCTTTTTTGGCCATTAAAGCTTCCTTGGGAAGCAAAACAATATTGACACCTCATATTGCAATCATGTGCAATATGCAGGCACATTGCTTTAATTACCGGCTTTCTTTCGCGAAATGCTGGAAGTTCTCGGTACATATCCGGACTGTATAAAAGGCCTTCCTTTTGTAATTGTTTTACCTCTTCAACTGCTTCCATAATTTCACTTTGAGAATATTTACACGATAATTGCTCGATTATCTCCTCTGTATCTTTTATATGATCCTCATCTAAAATATCATAAACAATATCATCGATAATATGCACCGCCCCACTATTGACGTCTAAGACAAGTTTCGTATCCCCTATTTTAAATTTGTGTATCACTCTGGTTCCTCCTTAAAAGCTTCTATTATATAGAAAGCTTTATTCTACTAAATTTTTCGGCATATCTTTTTAAATAAATATTTTTCTTAAAAAAAATAAAATAATGATTGAATGAAAATGATATAAAGGGCATTTAAAAAACAGTAATAATTTATATATTACTGTTTTTTTATCTTTTCTATTTATTTTCGCATTCTTGGTTTGCAACTGTGCAAGAAGTTTTACATGCAGACTGACAAGAAGTTTGGCACTCGCCACATCCGCCTTTTGCGGCACTTTCTTTCAACACAGCTTTTGCAATTGTCTTGATATGTTTCATCTTTCTTCCCCCTCATAAGTAATTGCTTTATAAAATTATATCATAAAACATGATGATGTCAAATTCGTTTATTTCAAATTTACCCCTATCATTCCACCGATTCCTCCAGCTGCAATTCCAATTATCAGCTTGTATAGAAAAGAGAGTTCAAACAAAATTTCTTTATTTAAGATACTCCCTATTAGAAAAATGAATCCAATAAAAATAAAACCTATCAAAATACCATTTAGCCAACCTTTTGTTTTTAGATTTGCACCAACATACACTCCACTGATAAGGCCGCTAATGCTCAATATCGCCAAAATTCCTGCCGGTATAATCGATTCAGATATATTTGTATATGTAATCAACAGGGCTAAAATTGCAAATAATAAAAGAGCAACAATACATGCCACTATGACTCCCTTTACATATACCTGAAAGTAACTTTGCATCGCTCTATCCGGTTGTCGATTGGATTTCATTCTTTTCACCCCCGAAGAAATTCTTATAGCATATATATGTTGTACGCTTTGAAATATGACTATCAATGGGGATGAAAATATAAACCGCATTTTTTGAATATATAAAAGAAGATGATTCAATGGTCATCTTCTCTTTTGTTCATTATTCAGCGTCTTCTTTTTTAATCAAATTTCCTACTGCCCATCTTGCAACTTGAATCTTGACTTTATCGCTTCCGCTTTCAATTGTTAAAATATCATCTTGTATCTTTAATATTCTTCCGTAAATGCCACCGATTGTCACGACATTATCTCCAACTTTTAAACTATTTCTCATTTCTCGAACACTTTTCTCCCTTCTCTTCTGCGGGCGAATGATCAAGAAATAAAATATAAGAATAAAGATAAGCGTCATAATAATCGGTGAAGATGCTGCTCCTAAATTCATAAAAATGCCCTCCTTTCCTATTTTCTATGTATTATATTCAACACAAAATTTTTAAGTCCTTTTTATATTTTAATAAATTTTAAGTCTCATATCCATAAAGATGGTAAAATTCTTTCCTAAAATCTAAAAGCCGATCATTTCTGATTGCTTCTCGGATATCCTTCATTAATTTTAATAGGAAATATAGATTGTGATATGTCAACAATCTAGCTGACAGGATCTCCTGTGCCTTGTAAAGATGACGTAAATATGCTCTTGAATAATTTTTACATGTATAACAATCGCAATTGGGATCTAGTGGCTCAAAAGATTCCCGGTGTTCTAAATTTTTTATTGCAATTTTTCCGACAGAGGTCATCGCCGTACCATTACGGGCTATCCGAGTAGGTAAAACACAATCAAACATATCGATTCCTCGAATTACACCTTCTATCAAACAATCAGGACTGCCAACACCCATCAAATACCTAGGTTTATTTTGTGGAAGATAAGGCGTTATATACTCTAATATTTCATACATGAGTGGTTTT
>JAMNXX010000152.1 GCA_023623095.1 Bacillota bacterium
GCCGATCTGTCCAAATGTCTTTGTAGGCAATAGCCTTATACAGGATGTATTTTTTTCTAGGCGTCTTGAAAACAAACTGGCTATGAAAGAAGGACCTTTCGATATTGTTATCGGAAATCCACCTTATATCGGAGAAAAAGGGAATAAAGCATTATTTGATAGAATGAGGGAAACAGAATTTGGGAAAAAGTATTATGAAGGGAAGATGGATTATTTTTATTTTTTTATTTATAGAGCATTGGAGATATTAAAACCTCAGGGGATCTTGTCGTATATTACGACCAACTATTTTGTTACGGCGGATGGAGCAGTTAAATTAAGAAACTATCTAAAGAACAATGCTTCATTTATTGAAATCATCAATTTTAATGATTATGAAGTTTTTAAGAATGCGAAAGGACAACATAATCTTATATTTTCATTAAAAAAAGGGCATGATCCCAAGCAACCTATTTTTGTGAAGCATATTCGGAAAGAAGGCAGCAACAAAAACGATATCGAATCTATTCTTTTACACTCAAAAAAAGAAGGTTCGGGAATGAGCCAATACATATTATCTAGCCAAGAACAATTATACGGTTTTAATAATCATATTTTGATTCAGGAAAATGACCGGTATGCTCCAATTTTAGAAAAAATATCTAGAAACAAGGATTATGTACTGGGAGAGTTGTGCACAGTCAATCAAGGCATTGTAAGCGGTGCTGATAAGGTAACGAAGAGGATGATGGAGACAAAGATGTCTTCAGAGACCATTCAAAGAGAGAAGATCAAAGAGAATGAAGGGATATTTGTTTTAGAAAAGGAGGAAGCGGAAAAGCTAGGATTTATCGGTGCCGATTATTTAAAGCCTATGTATAAAAATAGCGATATTCAAAGATACCGCACAAGAGAAAATCCTTTAAAATACATATTATATATTGAAGATGATACTTTTTCAGAGTTAAATATGCTTGATCAGAGAGCACAAAATCATTTAAAACGGTATCGAGAAGTCTTGGAGAAGAGAAGGGAAACGCTCCAGGGGAGAAGGAAATGGTATGCGTTGCAATGGCCAAGGAAGCAGAAGATATTCGAAGGGTCGAAAATTGTCGTTCCCCATAGGGCGAGAAAAAATACATTTGCTTTTACGGCTGCGCCGTGGTATGCTAGTGCAGATGTATACTTTATTTGTGGACGCAGTACCTTCGTCGATTTGCGCTTTTTGCTGGCACAGCTAAATTCAAAACTCATGTATTTTTGGTTATATAACCGAGGAAAAAGAAAAGGGGAAGTTTTAGAACTATATGCCAGTCCATTAAAAGAATTACCGATTCTTTTTTCTGTAAACAATCTGATTTGGGATGAAGTCGTTTCTTTATCGGAAAAAATGATTGCAAAAGGAGAAATCTCTACATTGCAAAAAAAGATAGATTCTATATTTTATCGGTTGTACCAATTAACAGAAGAGGAGATCAGAGTGATTGAAAAACTATATACAGAAAATCTTTTAAAATAATTAGAAGATGGATAGAACAATTCATATAAAAGTTTTTATATCCTTTAAAAAATTGGGTTTTGATTATCGATTCAGCACCAAATCGAATAAACAGAATATTATGTATTGGAATATACAGGGGCTAAGCAATATATGAAGTTGTCATATAGTCCTTGATGGCTGAACGAAAGGAGGGCTATATTCTTGATGTCTTTAAATATATTTTTCCCTACCGAAGCGATGAGAGACGAATATATGCAAAAAATTTCAAGCATGTTTCAAAATATGAAATCAGAAAATGATTGTAATATCTACGAAAAAACGATTTATCACACTCGTTTTCAATATAGTTATAAAAAAATTCCAGGATACTGGATCATCATAAAATTAAACGATAATTCTTTAGGCAAATCGATTTGTTCGAAGATAAAAGAGATAATTCCTGTTTTTTGGCATGAAGAACATTTGTTTTTTCCCAGAGAAGTTACTTCTCTTACGCAAATGAAAAAATTATGGTTCCAGAAATATAATTTTATACAAGAGCCATTTAATCCGGATGCATGGAAAGTTTTTTACAAAGAAACAAAAAGACATTGGGAAGAAGGAAGAATAGAGGTAGCAGAGGCAGCATTGATGCTCATCTATAGATACAATCCATTTTTTTTAAAAAAGTATAGACGGTACTATTTGTTTGAAGCACTTTCATATTATTATGAAGAAAAAGGAGAAGTGGGGCGCAGCATTCAGTATTTAAAAATGCAGGCGAACCTGCAGCCGGATTCGGCAGAACCATATTTAAATATGAGCAGTTTCCTTTTATTAAATGGGTTTTACGAAGAAGCGATCGGTGTATGCAAGATAGGTTTAGAAATATCGCCAAAAGACATCTATCTTCGAAATAATCTGCTGATTGCATATTTGAATTGTGGATATTTTGAGGAAGCAATCTTATATCTCCAAAATTTGATTAAAAGGGAGCCCTATTCGTCTGCCAATTGGAAGTTGGCAGGAGATGTATTTTCGCAAATTCGAAAAGATAGGCTTGCTGTGATCTGTTATCAGAAAGCTTTAGCAGTGAATTCGAAGGATATCCAAAACATATTAGAAGATATCTATTATGGACTGGGGATATCTTATCAACAATTAGGACAATTTGAAAAAGCGGTTGGCTATTATCGAAGACTGTTGGGAAATCAAAGCGGTGAAGCAAAATTTTTATTAAATCTGTCTACAATATATCGTGATGTACTTCATCAGTTTGACGAAGCAGAACGATATGGTCGGGAATTTATTCGATTATATCCTCAGAATGGATATGGTCATTATAATTTAGGGTTGGTGTATTTATCGAGCAACAACTTAAGAAAAGCAAAATGGCATCTGTATAAGGCCAAAAAATTGATTCCATCTTATTCGCCCGTATATGATGCGATCATAAAGTTGAAACAAAAAGAAAAACCAACATGCAAATAAACAAAGACCGAACAAAAAGGGGATTGTAGCGATACAATTCCCTTTGTTTTTCTTATTTACAGGAATACAATCCAGTGATATAATAAATTTAAAAACAAAGAAACCATACAATTTGGGCGGGAGGAGCGATACAATGTCAAGATGGAGCATAAAAAAATTAACAATGGCCGGATTGATGGCTGCTTTAGTATTGGTTAGTACGATGCTTATACAGATACCGATAGTATACAATTAAGTTCGCAAAAGTAAAAAGGGAAAACCATCGGTAACTCCGAAATGGTAAGTGACGAGCAAACCAGAAAGGAGTTTTAACCGATGGTCTACTCTAATTC
>JAMNXX010000322.1 GCA_023623095.1 Bacillota bacterium
CAGGATCGGGCAAAACGACGGTGCTGACAAACCGGATTTCGCATCTGCTGCGTTTTGGGGATCAGTATGGGAGTGATTGGATTCCCCAGGATTTGAGCGCAGAGGATGTTAAGGAGATGGAACAATATTTAAATGATCTGGAAAGCGGAATCAAAGGGGAAATTCCGGATAAAATAGCATTTTTTCTAGAAAGGCGCGGGATTTATCCGGAAAATATCTTAGCGATTACGTTTACAAACAAAGCAGCAAAAGAGATGAGGGATCGGGTTGAGAGAATCTTGAATGAGCCGGCTTCCTCTATGTGGATCAGCACGTTTCATGCTGCTTGCGTTCGAATCTTAAGGAGGGATATCGATAAGATCGGCTACACCCGTGATTTTGTCATCTATGACACCGCGGATCAGCGGGTGCTTTTAAAAGAGTGTTTAAGGGAAATGGATTTAAATGAAGAAAGATTTCCTGTGCCGATGCTTCAGGGCCGAATTGGAAAGGCCAAAAATCAAAGACTGACGCCGGAAGCGTTCCGCGATCGATCTTCCAGAGATTCTATTGATCGGAAGATTGCGGATATTTATGAGAAGTATCAGGAAAAACTAAAGGGGAATAATGCGCTGGATTTTGATGATTTGCTCTGCAAAACCGTAGAGCTTTTTCACAAAGAACCGGCGGTACTGCATTTTTATCAGAATAAATTTCAGTATATTTTGGTAGATGAATATCAGGATACCAATCACATTCAATATCAATTTATATCGATGCTGGCAGCACAGCATAGAAACTTATGTGTTGTCGGAGATGACGATCAGTCCATCTACCGTTTTCGAGGCGCAGATATTCGGAACATACTGGATTTTGAAGATGATTTTCCGGATGCATTTGTCGTCAAATTAGAGCAAAACTACAGATGTACCCAGAATATTTTGGATGCAGCCAATTGCGTGATTCAAAACAATCGGGAAAGGAAAAGCAAGATGCTCTGGACATCCCAGCAGGAAGGAGAGCCGCTCGGATATTATGCTGCAGAAAATGAACATGATGAGGCAAGATTTATCGCCAATCAGATTGAAAGATTAGTTCGATTGAAAGATAAGCGCTATTCTGACTTTGCGATTTTGTATCGTACCAATGCCCAATCCCGTGTGATAGAAGAAGCGTTTATGCGGGCGGAAATTCCCTATCGGATGTACGGTGGGCTAAAATTTTATGATCGAAAAGAGATCAAAGATATTTTGGCTTATCTCCGCATTATTCAAAACCCGGTGGATGATCTGAGCATAAAGAGGGTGCTGAATGTTCCCAAAAGAGGAATTGGGGCGCGCACGGTAGAAAAATTAGAGGAGCTCGCCCAGAAGATGGGAGAGAGTTTGTTCAATATCCTTTGTGGCGTTGCAGAAGGGAATTTGTCGGAAGGCTTTTCTAAAAAGGTGCTTGCAGGGGTCAAAGATTTTATAGGATTGATCCGTGAATATCAGCAGAAAAAGGATCATTTAGGCGTCAAGCAGCTTATCCAGGAAGTCATGGAAAAGTCCGGATATATCGATGAGCTGCGGCAGGAAAACACATTGGAAAGCCGCGTGCGCATTGAAAACCTGCAGGAATTTTTATCTGTTGCTGTGGATTTTGAGGCAAACAATGAAGTCTGCACATTAGATGAGTTTCTGGCGGGGATCTCGCTGATGTCGGATATCGATAAAATGGACGAGGGAGAAAATGCCGTATCGATGCTGACGCTGCATAGCGCAAAAGGACTCGAATTTCCAATCGTGTTTCTTGTGGGATTGGAAGAAGGGCTTTTCCCTGTAGCAGGAGCGCTTAATGATATCCGGGAAATCGAGGAGGAACGGAGACTTTGCTATGTAGGAATTACCAGGGCGAAAGAGATGCTCTGGCTGAGTCATGCAAAAGCAAGAACGATCTATGGAAGGACAAGTTACAATCAAATTTCCAGGTTTGTCGACGAGATCCGGGATGATTTGATCTGTAAGCCCAAAGAAGGGAGGCAGGCAGTCAAGAAAACTGCCTTGAAAGAAGAGGCATCTTCAAGAAATTCCAGGATCTACCGAGGGCTGACGATGACAAGCAGTCCGCAGCCAATTCGCCAGACCCCGCAGGAGGAGATCAAAGCGGGATATCGAATTCAGCACGATAAATTTGGAACCGGGCTGGTTGTTTCTGTCAATCAAAAAGGGGAAAATACAGAAATTACAGTGGCATTCGATCAAGTGGGGATTAAAAAGCTGCTGTGGGAATATGCCTCTGCTTTTATCAAAATTACCGGCTAAGTAAAAAGGGGGAGCCGAAGTGTTCATTGAGGTGATGAAGGGAATAGGAATATTTTATTATTGGACATGGTTTGTTTGGCCCTTTGTATTTATATTCTCATTTGCGCTTGGACTTTCTTCTATCATGAAAGATGAAGAAGCATCCGGTAAAAGCATTATGGTTTCAGCTATCTCATTGTTGATTATTTTGGCAGGGATTACTGCACCTCATTTTTATTAAAACCGCTTTTAAAGGAATGGTATTATAATAGCGTCGCTACGCGAAGGAATGCGAAATCAAGACGATTGATGAGGGAGAATGATGGAGATCAAAAAAGCAACTCTTGACGATGTCAAGGATATCAGTCGGATTCATGCTTTAAGCTGGAAGTTTGCTTATAAGGGGATTGTTCCGCAAGATTATTTAGATGAAATTGAAGAAGATTTTTGGGTATCCATGTTTGCAGATTGTATAAAAAATAATGATTTAATCGCGCAGCTTATTTTTGAAAATCACGCTCCAATTGGCTGTATTTCTTACGGAAAATCTAGAGATGAAAAATTCCCCCATTGGGGTGAAATTGTATCTCTTTATTTGCTGCCTGAATATTTTGGCAAAGAATATGGTGATAAGCTTTTAGAAAGTGCCCTATTCGACTTAAGACAATCTGGCTGTCAGAACGTTTATTTATGGGTACTAAAAGAAAATCAACGGGCAAGGCATTTTTATGAAAAGAACAATTGGAAATGTACCAAAGACAGATGCATTTATCAGATCAGGGGAAAACAACTCATCGAAGTCCGTTATATTTATTCCCCTGATAAATGATCGTGATTTATGGGATTTGTTATCATACATTTTTACATAATTGGAAAACTGCAAATCCTACCGCTGCCTACTGGACGTCCTGTCCAAAGGCAGCGAAAACAGCGTCCTGCTGTTTTCACGGATTTTTAGAAATTTTTCAGAGGCTTTTCTTATCGAATCTTTTACTAGTCACATCTGCTGCTTTCCGT
>JAMNXX010000219.1 GCA_023623095.1 Bacillota bacterium
ATTCTTGAGATTCTTTTAATCGCATCGCCTTCCCTAAAAAACCATCAGAAAATGCTGCTAAAATTCGAGCTTCCCCGGGACTTACCTGATGAAACTGTTTCAAATACTCTTCTATCTGCGCAAAAGGGAGCCGATTTAGCTTGATGATTTGACAGCGAGAACGGATAGTGGATAGGAAGCGGTAGACATTTGTGCTCAACAATATGATCAGCCCATATTGCGGCGGTTCTTCCAATGTTTTCAACAATCTGTTCTGTGCCCTGTCCGTCATCGTATCGGCATCGTCAATAATATAAATCTTTCTGTGGCTCTCATAAGGCCTTAAAGATAAATCCTGCTGCATTGCTTCGATTTGTTCATCAACAATATGCAGTTTTTCCCGTTCGATGAACTTCAAATCCGGATGATTTTTGCTGTCTACCTTCAGACAGGCAGGACATTTTCCGCACACATCTGATTGAAATTGCTGACAAAGTACAGCCTTCGCAAAAACATGAGCGATTGTTTTCTTTCCCGAACCTTCTTGCCCATCGAATATATAGGCATGCCCTACCCGATTTGCCTGGATGGATTGTATTAAATATTTTATCGTGCCCTCCTGACCTACGATAGATTGAAAATCCATAAAATCAAAATCCTCCACAATGTATTTACCATCATACTTTTTCAAATCGCTCCACATCGACTACAAAAATTGTAGCGCCTCCCACATTAACTTCAACAGAATGTGCAGGTGCAGCAGCAAATATACCTGAAGTCCCTATAACGGAAGCAGGCATCGGCAAAATCTGCTTTCTGCTTTTGCACATTTCCCGGATGATATCGAGCAATTCATCCACTTTTTCATTCTCGGTTCCAATGAGGAGCGTTGTATTTCCCGCCCTCAAAAATCCACCTGTAGAAGCCAATTTCGTAACCCGATATTCTCGTTTGGTCAATTCCTCTATCAATGCTGGTGCATCATCATCCCATACGATCCCAATCACCAGCTTCATGATTTTTCTCTCCCCTTTAATTTATTTTCTACACATCTGACGATTTCCAAATGGATTTCCTCCGGTGTCTTCCTGGCATCAATCCCTTTGATCCGTTCTGGTTCCTGCTCCTCGAGTAATTGATAGCCTCGATAGACCTGTTCATGAAAATAGATGCTTTCGTTTTCCAGCCGATCCCCATCGCCTTGATCATATTTTCTCTCTAGTCCCGCTCGAGGAGGAAGTTTCAAAAGAAAAGTGATATCCGGCATACAGCCTCTAACCGCGAATTCATTTATTTTTTGAACCATTTCAAGCCCAAGCCCTCTTCCGATTCCTTGATACACGATGCTCGAGTCTAAAAATCTGTCACAAATGACGATTTTCCCTTCCTTGAGAGCAGGTTGAATCACCTCTGCTACATGCTGTGCCCGAGATGCTGCATATAGCAATGCTTCTGTCATATTATCCATCATTTGATTTTTTTTGTCTAACAAAATATTTCTAATTTGCTCGCTGATAACCGTACCGCCGGGTTCCCTTGTCATGACAACCTGTAAACCCTTTTTTCTTAAATACGCAACCAGCGCTTCGGCTTGAGTCGTCTTCCCGGAACCGTCGGGGCCTTCTAATGTAATAAATAAACCTTTCATGCTTCACCCCTTTTCCAGTCCTGCTCGTATTTGATATGCGCTCCACTGTGATAAGTCCTGCAACGATTCGGAATAAGAGCAGTAAAATCCTGCAATCCTATCGCAATATATCGATTGATATGATAAACTTTGTAAACCATAAGAAAATAAACTGTCATACATGAAAAAAACTTTTAAAATGAAAATCTTTCTTAGTATATTTTATCATAAACAGGGAATGAAATTCTTTTTAGTTTCATAAAATAAAAATTCCCATGTTATTTTTTTATACAACATGGGGAATCGTTCTTTTTACTTTCGATGAACGAATAAATCGCTTTCAGCAGTTCCTCATTCGGCGCTATGATAAAGCGATACCGTTTGCCGCTTCTTAAAAATTCTCCTACATACCAGTCATCACTGTTTTTTCCCGAGACAAAACGATATTGTACTGTCTTTTCCTTAACTCGAGAATTCCGAACCTTTGCCTGCTGATAGGGCCCAAAAAAATCAAGTTCATCGAGCTTTACGCTTAGAAATAAATGATGCATCCGTCCAAACACCTTTTCCATCAGCAATTCATCTTCGAACAGATGATAATGAAAGTAGGCGATCTGCTTATATAAAATAAGAATAGAACCAAAGAACGCTGCTAGAAAAACAAGCAATCCGCCAATTCTTATTACGATAGCACCAAAAGGACTCAACAGCCGGATGATGATACTGATGGAAAATAGCCCGCCTAGTATCATGAGAATGAGGATAAAAAAAGGAATTTTTTTTTGCATAATTGTTTGATCAATCGACCGCGTTGCCATATTTTGATTCTCCCTGCATGATCACTGATAAATTCAGCGCCCCTTAAAATAAAGAGCGGAGTTTTCCGCCCATAGATTCCTAACCCATCCTTATCATAATATCATTTTTCATATCCTTTGGCAACGGTTCCTCATCGCAGGTCTTCTATATTTCAGTATGTATAGGCTATAAAAATATCTGCCATCACAATAAAAAAGTTAAGTCTCTAGCGGGCTGCTCGCCATTCAGAGGAAAGATGTCTTGGCTCGGAAACCGCTGTATACCTTCTTTTTACAGAGCTTTTTTTATGGACCTTTAAGTCTTTGGAAACATCAAATAACAGCAGATACTGCAGATAAGCAACAGGTACACATAATAAAAAAAGAAAGACGATCTTTAATACCATCATCGAACCATTCCCTTTCTATCAAATTGTAAATAATACTCTGCGCTACAGGTTGATGACTTCATCCCTTCAGTTTCATGAAACGTTCTGCTACGCTCTGCTGGAAAGTTTAACCGATAATCGTATTTAACTTATTCTATAAGAAGTGTTAATCTCCTTCATCGAATCATTGATTCTTTTGGCCTATTTTATATTTTTAAAAAGAATTATGTCTAAAAGAAATCCGCTTTCCACAATATCTTGTTTCCAAAAAATTTGACACAACCAGATATATGCGACAATTTTTTTAAACAATAAAAAACCCAGAACGAAATGGATTCGTTCCAGGTTCTTTTAAAATCCAGCAGCGACCTACTCTCCCAGGGCGTCTCCGCCCAAGTACCATCAGCGCTGAAGGGCTTAACTTCTGTGTTCGGTATGGGAACAGGTGTATCCCCTTCGCTTTTGCCACCAGATC
>JAMNXX010000100.1 GCA_023623095.1 Bacillota bacterium
GGAAACATACATCAAAACGTTTTCCGGCAGGTACCGATATTGATCCTGAATATCTTGCAAGATAGAAATCAATGAGGACTTCTTCAAATCATATTTCTTGATGATTTCATTGATTTGCAAGACTTGCTCTGCGGTAACCATCATTTCAACCCCTTTTCATTTTGTTAATTTTTTAACCTTTAAAAGTAAAAAAAATAAATAACCATCCCCGGGGATCTCATTATGAGCATGAGGTAGAATTTTATACCAAACCGTACAAATCAGAAATTATGCCAAATCCCATTGAAAAATAGAGTATTCAGGTTTTTTTCACGAAGATATCTATTGTAGAACACAAAAATTTGTGATTTGCTGATTTTATGAAAATGACAAAGGATAAAAAAACGGTATATGTAAGAAAAATAAGCAATCAAAAAATGTTAAATTAATATCAATGTTCTGTACCTTGATTATACGTTGCTTTCATATAAATGTCAATAGATTTTTGGAGCTTGTAATATAACTATCAATTCAAAAGGTTCTAATTTTACGGACAATTCTCAACGGTGATCTAATATCAATTTTTGAGAGGTATGTTTTGCTTCTCGTCAACGGCTATTTATCTCCTATTTGCTCCGCATTTCCCTGATTGAAGCGAAGGTTCTCCGGCAAGAGGGGATAAAGTTCAAATCCCTATGGATTTGAATATAGTAAAAGAGGAGGGAGATCAGATATGTCATGCATGAAGTCACTAGGACCGGAGAAGCTTGCAGTGCTTTCTTCATTGATTGCCGTGTGGATAGCTCAGGGGCTTGACACAGATGAAATCGATGTGCTTGGAAACTTCATTTCGGCGGTAGGTGCATCCCTGTCTACCATTGCGGCGCAGCAGGAAAAACAACAATCGCAGCAAGACAGGGAAAAGAAGAAAAAAGAAATCCAGAAGCAGATTGAGCAATTACAGGAACAATTAAAAAAATTGTAAAAGAAGATGCGTATTTTGATTTATTGGTGCAATTTGAGGAGGAATTTGATATGGATTCCCGAATGAATAAAATGAAGTTTAAAACTCCTATGTTCGAGTAAAAATAGGATGGAGAATCAATCGAACAGAGGAGATGAATATGGAAAGAAGCGAAAAAGAAAAAATGCTATCCGGAGATGATTATAATGCCAATGATGAGGAGTTGCGAAGAGAAAGAGATTATGCAAAAAATCTAATTTTTGAGTTTAATCATACAAAACCAAGTGAAGAGGAGAAAAAGAAAGAAATCATAAAAAAACTCATTCGCACAAAAGGCTCTTTTCATATTGAGGCGCCCTTTTATTGTGATTATGGATACAATATTGAGATAGGGGAAAATTTTTATGCAAATTATGGCTGTGTCATACTCGACGTCAATAAAGTTCAGATTGGAAACAATGTGCTTCTGGCTCCAAATGTTCAAATATATACGGCCGCCCATCCGGTAAATCCTGAGGAGAGAGTTCAAGGAAAAGAATTTGGCAAACCAGTTGTTATCGGAAACAATGTTTGGATAGGCGGAGGAACGATCATATGTCCGGGAGTAAAAATCGGAGATAATACAACGATTGGAGCAGGAAGTGTTGTGACAAGGGATATTCCGGAAAATGTCATTGCTGCAGGAAATCCCTGTAAAATTATAAGAGAAATTTAAAAAGTCTGCATGAAAATGCTGTTTTTCAAAAGAATGATGGCAAATTGGAACGAAAAATGATTATCGTGCAGAAAAAAATTATCGATGAATTGGAGAAATCGTTATGAAAAACATATCTTGCAGTATTGTTGAAGATTTATTGCCTCTATATATGGAGAACATTTGCAGTGTAGAAAGCAAAGAATTGATTGAAAACCATATGAAAGACTGTATCAAATGCCAAGAAAAGTTTGACCGGTTGGAAAAAAGCAGTCTATCTATAGGAAATGCAGAGGAAAACCTGGACCAGGGTACAACAGCGGACGGGGTTTCGGACGCGTGCAAGAAAAAAACAGGGTTGGACATAAAGGCAAGTGTCTTTAGTCTTATTTTTTATGTTGCGGCCATTGGCGCATTATTGATCATTCAATCGATGGGTGAGAAAGCTTATCAGGCTTACCTTCGTTTTGAAATCAAATATATCCTGGTTGTCATGGCCATAGAATTGGCAATATGGCTGATGCTGGGTGCATTGATTGCATTTATCGGCAGCAGACCAAAAAATTCAAGGGAAACGTTTATCCTCGAACTCATTGTCATAGGGATCCCATCTCTTTTCATGGTAGCAAGTATGTTTATCGCTTCATTGATGCCGATGCTGTTGCAAAATTTTATCATTCAAAACGCAACCATTATCACTACCATTGGGGTGCTACTGCTTGGATGTGAAATGTTTCGATGTTTTCGTATGAAAAATTGAGCAAAGAATATCATAAAGTTTTTTAAAATGGATCTCTGCCTTTTGGGAAAGCCGGGATTCATTTTTTATTTGTTTCATCATTAAGGGAAAGCAGTAGAGTTTATTGAAAACAAGCCCTTGATAATGCATATATACCTTTTCCATACTATTAGTGCTGACAGGTGCTATAGAGTGGCGATACGCCTGATAACGCATATATGTCTTTTTTAGACCCATCAAAATAATTTATAAAGAATAAAAATGCCCGAAACCTTTACCGCTCCTTAAAATGATGATATGTTAATATAAATGAATAACAGAGAGGAGCAGCCGATATATGATTTTGATAAGGGAATTTAAATTTGATGCAGCGCATTATCTTGCCGAATATCACGGAAAATGTGAAAAGCTTCATGGACACACTTATAAACTCGTCGTCAAGCTGGAAGGAACCCCCGATGATGAGGGGATGATCATGGACTTTGTTGAACTGAAAAAAACAGTGGAAGATCACGTGCTGCAATATCTTGATCATGCATGTATCAATGATTTTATCAAACAACCTTCAGCAGAAAATATTGCAAAATGGGTATGGGAAAAGCTACACCCCGTTTTCCAAAAAGAAGAGAATTGCCGCCTTTACGAAATCGAAATCTGGGAAACACAGAGCTGTGGGGTGGTATATAGGGGGGATTTAAATTGTTGAAAGATATCCAAAGCGAAATCGATGTTCGAGGAGTTGCATTGAACCGGGTGGGTATTAAAAACATCGATTGGCCTTTAAAAGTTTATGATAAAGAAAATAAATTTCAGAGAACGGTGGCGAAAATCAGCTTGTCGGTGGATTTGAAGCATGATGTAAAAGGAACCCATATGAGCAGATTT
>JAMNXX010000269.1 GCA_023623095.1 Bacillota bacterium
AACAAAAAATTCCATAAATGCCTTTGGTAACCTGTAATGGAAGGTGATAGAATTTGACCGAGATGTTCAGCAAGATAGATTTTCTAGGTAGTTTGCTAGATGTTAAAATGAAGCGACACCAACTTATTTCAAATAATCTTGCAAATGTCGATACTCCTGGCTATAAGAGGTACGATATATCTTTTGAAGAATTGCTGAAAAGCAATTTAAACAGGCGCAGAATCCCTTTAGCAATCACAAATGAAAAACATATAGATCCAAAAAAACAGTTAATGGAAATTAAACCCAAAGTTTATCGTGACCAAACATATAGCTATAGAAACGATGGCAACAATGTTGACATTGACAAGGAAATGGTGGAAATGGCAAAGAACACCATTTCCTATAATATAATTTCTGAACAGATAAATAAAAACTTTAAAATGCTCCAAACTGTCATCAGCGAAGGGAGGAAGTAAACCTTGGGAATGTTTGATATGATGGACATTAGTGCTTCTGGAATGACTGCCCAAAGGCTCAGGCTTGATGTTATTTCAAACAACATTGCCAATGCCAACACCACCAGAACCAATGAAGGAGGTCCCTATCAAAGAGAAAGGGTAATCTTCCAGGAAAATAACAAAAAGCAGTTTCGAGAGTTTTTAAGCAACAGCAGGTATTTTAGTAACAGCAAACCTGCAGGTGTAAAAGTGGTTTCAATAGAAAAAGACACTTCGCCGTTTAAAATCTTGTATGACCCCACGCATCCTGATGCTGATGCAGATGGATATGTTAGATTGCCTAATGTAAATATTGTTACAGAAATGGTAGATATGATATCGGCTCTAAGGAGTTATGAAGCTAACGCAACAGCCATCAATTCTGCAAAAAGCATTCTTAGCAAAGCCCTTGAAATAGGCAAGATATAATTATTATCAAGCTTGAAAGGAGAAAAAACCATTGAA
The DNA here is from genome assembly GCA_023623095.1 of Bacillota bacterium. GTDB lineage: Bacteria > Bacillota > Clostridia > Peptostreptococcales > Thermotaleaceae > JAMNXX01. The sequence continues at coordinate 945 of JAMNXX010000269.1, forward strand.
GATAGTAATTGACAGCAAAGCTATTAACAATGATCTAAGTAACTTCGGGGGCGTTAAAGCACAGAGGGAAAAATCATTTAGTCAAGTGCTAAAAGATGCACTTGAGTCGGTAAATACATATCAAAACGAATATGAAACAGCGCTATATAGACATCTTTTTATGGATGATGTTGATTTACATGATGTCGTTATTGCAGGAGAAAAAGCCAGGCTATCACTGGAGCTTACTCTGCAAATCCGCAATAAAGCGATGGAAGCATACCAAGAAATTATGAGAATGCAGATATAGTAGGCAAGGTGTAAGCCATGGATTTTCAAAAAATAAAGCATCAAGCTAGTGAGTTTTGGCAAAGTAGAAATAGGGCGCAAAAAATTAAAATCGTTGCTTCAGCACTTATTATAGTTATAGTTTCCAGTATGATGCTTTATATCATAAGCAGACCTAAGTATGTAACTTTATATTCCAATCTTGATATTAAGGAAGCAGCAGAGATAGTTAAGAAACTTGAGGAAAACAACATACCTCATAAGCTTGAAGACGAAGGGAAGACCATTTTGGTTGACCCCGAGCAAAAATATAAGATCAGGTTGATGCTAGCTCAAGAAGGTTTACCTAAAGGTGGCTCTATAGGCTTTGATGAAGTTTTTAGTCAATCGCGATTGGGAACTACTGAATGGGAAAGACGTATACAATACAATCAAGCTTTGCAGGGAGAACTTTCGCGAGCAATAGAAATGATGGAATCTGTTGAGCGAGCAAAAATTTATATTGTGCAGCAGGAAGAATCGCTTTTTATAGAACCGAATTCAAATTATGAGCCTTCAGCCGCAGTTTTTTTACAGGTCAAACCCGGTCATGAAATGACCAAAGAAGAAGTAAGGGGCATTATAAACCTTATTACTTATTCAGTCAAAAATATGAAGCCTGAAAATGTAACAGTAGTGGATCAATATGGAAGGACCCTTTCAAATATTCCTTTTGAACAAGACGAAGATTCGCCTGAATCTATAAGCAATCAATTAATCGTTCAGAATAATTTTCAAAATCAACTTCAAGCAAATGTTCAATCCTTACTAGAGGAGGTATTTGGTCCCGGCAATGTGGCCGTTAGAGTAAGCGCTGAGCTAAATTTCGATAAAAAGACAGTGCAAAACAAATTGTTTACCCCTGTCAATGAAGAAACGGGTGAAGGAATAGTTAGAAGCATTCAAGAGTTAAGAGAACATTTTAGTGGAAATGGTACTGCAGCGGGTGGAGAGCCGGGAGTAGGTTCAAACGTAGTGCCTGGATATGCGCAAGTAGAAACTGGACCTGTAGAGCAGCAAAGAACCGAAGTCATTAAGAATTTTGATATAAATGAAACACTGGAAACTCTTACAGTTATGCCAGGAGCAGTTAATAGACTTACTGTATCTGTAGTTGTAAACCGAGAATTAAATGAGAGAGAAAAAGAATCAATTGCAATGATGGTTGGAAATGCTATTGGCTATGATCCAGAACGAGATCAGATTTCTGTAGAAGGTATGGAATTTCAGAATGATATGGTCAAACTTTTTGCAGATGAATTTGCTCGTCAGCAAAGGGAACAGCAGCGCATGAGATATTTTATAATTGCCGGAATTGCTCTAACAGCTCTATTAGCGTTTATTATCATAAGAACTATGCTGAACCGAAGGAAAACAAAACAAGAAGAGGAACAACTAGCAGAGGAAATGCTTGTCATGCAGCAAGCTGCAGCTGCTAAAATGGAAGAAGAGTCATTAGAAACTAGGGACAACGATATTTACAAGAAAATAGAAAGACATGCTCGGCGAAACCCAGAAGATGTTGCCAAAGTTATAAAAACATGGCTTAGCGAAGATTAGAGGTGGATTTATGGCTCAGAACAAGTTGACTGGAAGGCAAAAAGCGGCTATTTTAGTAGTGTCGCTAGGACCGGAAATTGCAGCAAATATCTACCGCTTTTTAAGAGAAGAAGACATTGAACAACTGACTCTTGAAATAGCTAATTTAGCCAAAGTATCAACTGAGCAAAAAAATGATATCTTAGAAGAGTTTTACCAGATGTTGGTTGCGCAAAACTATATAACTGAAGGCGGAATTGAATATGCAAAAGAGGTATTGGAAAAAGCTTTAGGCACTCAAAAAGCGGTAGAAATCATAAATCGACTTACATCATCATTACAGGTAAGGCCTTTTGATTTCATAAGAAAAGCGGATCCGTCTCAGTTGCTGAATTTTTTACAGAATGAAAATTCACAAACCATAGCCCTTATTATGACATACATGACGCCTCAACAATCTGCCTC
>JAMNXX010000094.1 GCA_023623095.1 Bacillota bacterium
AATCATCAGTCGATATAGAAACAGGCCTTAGTCCATTTACCTTTAGCTGAATGGCTAACCGCTGGGCAAAAGTCGTTTTTCCGGATGAAGATGGGCCGGCAATCAGGATGATTCTTTTTCCTTCCTTGGTAATCTCATCCGCAATCTGTGCAACTTTTTTTTCATGCAATGCCTCTGCGATGCGAATCAATTCCGGATGCTTTTTGTGTAAAATAAATTCATTTAAATTTGCAACATATGGAAGCTCCATAATCTGTCCCCATCTTTCCGATTCTCTAAATATGCTCGCCAATTTCTTCTGTTCAACAAACGGCGGAATCCGATTGGGGTCAGAAATCTCCGGATAACGTACAATCACGCCTGCGGCATAGTGTTTTAATTCAAATAATTTCAAATATCCCGTACTGGGTACCATATATCCATAAAAATAATCTTTCAAGTCACCGCAACTATAGATATTGACTCTTTGATCTTTTCTGAAATCGAGCAATTTAACCTTTGACTCCAGGCCCTCCCGTTTAAAAATTTCTTTCGCTTCTGCAACAGAAATGTTGTCTTTCACAAAAGGAACATCCTCTTTTACAATATCCCGCATCCTTTCTTCTATCTTTCTGACATCCGTCTCCTCGATAGGCCTTTCATAATGGATTTCACAGTATAGCCCCTTGCTGAGCGAGTGTTCTACGGTTACCCTGCAGCCGGGCAAAACTTCTTTTGAAGCTCTAATAAACAGAAAAGCCAAGCTTCGTGTATAAACCCTCAACCCGTCTGCCGTCGTTAAATCTAAAAATTTGACATTGCAATGTTCCTGGATGGGAAAGCTTAATTCCCTCAAATGGTTGTTTACAGTTGCCGCTACAATGGTGGATGAATATCGATCCTTGAATTTTTTGCTAAGTTGCTCCAGTGTTGTCCCCACATCTACTTCTATATCTCCTTGACCATCAACAATCACTGTTATTTTTTTCATGTATGCGCTACCCCCTTCTGCTTACTCCTTATCATCATATTATGCCTTATTTTATATTATACCCTATACCTGCTTTTCTTCAAAAAAATAAAAGTTCCTGTAAAAATCAGGAACTTCTTTAAAAGATAGATTTTAAGAAAAGGGAGTTGAGGGTTTCGATATTTCGCTTAATGCATCTCCTGCTTCATTTACATAGATATTAACTGTCGCCAGATCTCCAATCGACAAAATGCCCGTTATTTTCCCATTCTGAACGACCGGCAACCTTCTAATTTGATTTTCAGCCATCAATTTTGCAGCCTCATGAACATCCATATCCGGTGTTGCATACACCATATTTCTACTCATCACATCCTGCGCATTGACCTGCATATTTCCTGAAGCAACAGAACGAAGCACGATATCTCGATCCGTTACAATTCCCAATACCTTACCGCTTTGATCGCAAACTGGAATCGATCCGACATTATAATCTCTCATTTGAGACGCCACTTGATTGAGAGGCATATTCGGAGCGGCTGTTGCTACTTGGCTTGTCATTAAGTCTTTCACTTTCATATCACAGATTCCCTCCTTACTCATATATTCATTCATATCATGTGCAGTTTATTTGAAAAATAAACAAAAAAAATGAGCCTTCTTCGTAGGCTCTGCTTTATCTATCATTCAACCTTCCCTATTTTCGATAAAGGATATAACCGAACAAACACCTTTCCTCGAACCATGTCCAACTCGATAGGTCCCACTCTTTCATCACGGCTGTCCAAGCTGTTTTCCCGATTATCACCCATAACGAATATCGTTCCCTCCGGCACAATGATATCGACTTCTCCCGGAGTATATTCAGAATAAATATACGGCTCATCCAACTCTTTTTGATTTACGTACACTTTTCCGTTTGTGACTTTGACCCTGTCCCCTGCAACTCCGATCACTCTTTTGATCAAGTCCTTTTCCTTTCCATCGACAGACTTTAAATCCGATTTGAAAACGACAATATCCCCTTTTTCGGGCTCATGAAGCATATAAGGTATTTTATTAATGATTAAATAATCATATTGATCTAATGTAGGATACATCGAATAGCCCTTTACCAATGTAGGCCTGATAAAAGCAGTAATCACCAGCGCAACGATAACTGATATCGCGATCGTTTTAATCCACTCTAAGATTTCCTTCTTCATCTTCAACATCTCCTTAGATTGAAAAACTCAACATATTCAATTTTACCATTTCTTCCTCATTTGAACAATCATCAAAGCATAAAAATCTATTTTTATTTTATCGGATCCCAAGAATCTAAAAATAAGTATTTACCAACCTGGTTAAAAAAAGGAGGCAAAGAAGAATAGAATGTTCTTCCTCTCAAATAGCTGATATTTTCCGTCGTGTTTTCAAAAAAAATCTTATATGCATGCAACAGCTGATATTTTAAGCCGAATTTTTTTTGAAAGCCTTCGTTGATTGCAAAATCTCCATATTTATAATCTCCAATAATCGGATGCCCTATATCTGATAAATGCAGTCGAATTTGATGAGGCCGCCCTGTTACAATCTCTATTTCTAATAAACTCCAATGCGGGTTATATTGTATCGGCTTATATATTGTATGAATTGCCTTTCCGAAACTTTCATTGCTTTTAACAATTCTGGCTTTATTTTTATCGTCTTTGATAAGCCTTCCTTTTAATTCTCCTTCTTGTATAACCGAACCTTTGACAAGAGCAAGGTAATATCTTCTTATCCATCTCTCACGCATCATTTTGTTCAAACTCTGTAATCCTTGGTGATTTTTTCCGATCAGGACAAGACCGCTCGTATTTCTGTCCAATCTGTTCACACAAGCTGGGATAAATGTCTTCTCAGTGGTGGGATCGTATTCCCCTTTTTCATACAAATACCGAATCACCTGATCAATCAATGTGTTTTGATTTTCATTCCGATCAGAATGAACCAAAAGTCCTTGGGGCTTATCGACCAATAATAGATTGGAATCTTCATATATGATCGAAAAATTTTTCTCTACAGCTTTTATCATCTTTGTTTGCGTAAATTCCCTTATATTTTCTTCCCGAATATATAACTGAACAATATCTCCTTCTCTCAGGACATAATGATTGTAAACTTTTTTAGCATTTACTTTCACCTGCTTTTTTCGAAGCAATCTGTAAATAAGGCTCAAAGGAGCCTTCGGCATATATTTTCTGAGAAATTTATCGATTCTTTGATCGCTTTCATTCTTTTTAATATGAATTTCTATCAATCAGTTGCC
>JAMNXX010000259.1 GCA_023623095.1 Bacillota bacterium
GAAAAGCTTGCTCTTTTCCACTGCTTCTAGGAAGATAGAGCTGAAATTTGGCAGTGCTTTAATCGGAGGAGGGATAAGGACTAAAATCTGGGGGGATTGCATATCAGGCCCTGTTTCGCTTTTCCTGATGATATCTACTAAAGCTTCTACTCCTTTTGCGATCTCCTCAGGCGTCACAGAAAACCGATGTTTTAAATCGTTACTTCCCAAAAACAATATGACCAAATCGATTGGTTTGTGTGTATGCAAGCACGGCAATAGGTACCTCTTACCATTTTTATATTCTCCTTCAATCGGATCGTCCCAAACGGTTGTCCTTCCATTTAAGCCTTCTGCTATCACTTCAAAATTACTTCCGAGATTTTTCTGAAGCACTGTTGTCCATCGGATTGATTTTGGATATCGTCCCGGTTGCTTTGGGTTATAGCCCCAAGTATTGGAATCACCGTAGCATAGTATTGTTTTCAACTCGTATCCGTCCTTTCTTTTAAAATCCTTTCTATGATTTATTCCAATAGATGGATCGATATTTTAAACAAATGACGGGAAATGTTTTTTGCAATTTTACTTTATCATAATTTGTTCAGTTTATTAAGCCCCATGCGCTCCATATTTGTAACCTTCTTATCAGCCGTTTCATATTATTTATAAAAAGTGAAATTTAAAGGGGGGCTTATTATGAAAAAATATTTTAAGATAATCAGTTTCATTTTATCTATTTTATTGCTCGGTGCTTTATTGATCGGCTGTGGTAATGATAATGGAACGAAAGGGGATCAATTGGTACAGATTCGATTAAATGAGGTAGTCCGCTCCATCTTTTATGCACCGATGTATGTTGCAATCAATAAAGGTTTTTTTGAAGAGGAAGGATTGAGCATTGAACTTTCTACGGGGCAGGGGGCAGATAAAACAATGCAGCAGGTTTTGTCAGGGAGTGCGGATATCGGGTTTTGCGGACCTGAACAAGTGATTTATTTGTACAATCAAGGAAGAGAAGACCATGCGGTTGTTTTTGCACAGTTAACGAAGAGAGATGGTTCGTTTCTGGTAGGCAGGGAAAAGGAAGAAGATTTTAAGTGGGAAAATTTAAGAGGAAAGACAGTAATCGGCGGACGACCGGGCGGTGTTCCTGAGATGTCGCTAGAGTACGTGTTAAAAGAACATGGCATGGTACCAAATGAAGATGTGGAGCTAATTACCAATTTGGCTTTTACAGCGACTGCCAGTGCGTTTAAATCCGGAACAGGAGATTATGTCGCATTGTTTGAACCGACAGCGAGCATGCTTCAAGAAGAAGGCGCCGGCCATATCGTTGCTTATATAGGGAAGGCATCCGGGGAAATGGCATATACTTGCTTTTTTGCTACGAAGTCATATATTGAACAGAACCCGGAAATCATACAGAAATTCACAAATGCAATCTATAAGGGGCAGCTTTGGGTTGACTCGCATACACCGGAAGAGATTGCTGAAGCGGTTATCGATTTCTTCCCAGGTTCAGATATGGATTTATTAACAACCGTTGTAGAACGATATCGCTCCGAGGATGCCTGGGCGAAAACACCTATTTCAAGCGAGGCGGAATTTACTCATCTTCAGGATGTTATACAGTCCTATAAAGAAGATCTGATACCGGAAAGACCTCCCTTTGATAAAATTGTTACCAATCAATTTGCGGAGGAGGCCGTTCGAACGATTGAGAAGTAAATGGATCGAGAGGAGGGGAGCATCGTGAAGAAGCTTACGATTCAAAATTTATCGAAGAAGTATCATACATTGGATGGAGAAACAGAAGCTGTAAAAGATCTGAGTATGGGTGTAGAAGATGGGGAATTTATAAGTATTGTAGGCCCATCCGGCTGCGGAAAATCGACGCTTTTATCTCTTATTGCCGGATTGATCCCGCCATCGGGAGGGAAAATGTTTCTTGACAATAATGAAATTACCTATCCTTGTACAAAGGCCTGCAATCAAATCGGATACATGCTCCAAAAAGATCATTTGTTTGAATGGAGAAATATATTTCGGAATGTAACATTGGGACTTGAGATACAAGGGAAGTTAAATGATGAAAGTCTAGCGAAGGTAGAGGATATGCTGAAAAAATATGGGCTGTATGCGTTTAAAGATTTTTATCCGCATCAATTGTCCGGAGGGATGCGACAAAGGGTTGCATTGATTCGAACCCTTGCAACGGATCCCGAGATCCTTCTTTTGGATGAACCGTTCTCTGCATTGGATTATCAGACCCGATTGACTGTAGCGGATGAAATTTATCAAATTATCAAAAATGAAGGGAAAACAGCGATCATGGTCACTCATGATATTGCAGAAGCTGTTTCTTTGGCAGACCGGGTTGTTGTTTTGACGAAGCGGCCTGCCAGCATAAAAAATATTTATGAAATTAAATTGTCCATCCCGGATAGAACTCCTTTTCGATCACGGCAAGCTCCAGAATTCGGCCATTTTTTCAATGCGATTTGGAAGGAGCTGGATGTCTATGTCAAATAACGATTATTCGAAAGAGCATGCAGCTTTTTTGAAAGGTGTTAAGAGAAAAAAACGCCTGATCTTCATCACACAGATTTCTATTTTGATCATTTTTTTTGCAGCTTGGGAAATTATGGCCAGATATAAGATAATCGATCCGTTTCTGGTTAGTCAACCGAGCCGAATGTTTGAATTTTTAATGAAGCTTTATCATGAAGGAGATTTGTTCAGGCATATTTGGGTTACTTGCTATGAAACGATCGCTGGATTCGTGATTGGCACAATCGTAGGAACTTTTATTGCGATCCTATTGTGGTGGTCAGATTTCATATGCAAAGTACTCGATCCCTATCTCGTAGTATTGAATGCATTGCCAAAGATCGCATTGGGACCGATATTGATATTTTGGATAGGGAATGGTCAGGCGGCCATTATCATGATTGCGCTTACGATTTCCTTAATCGTTACGATTATTTCCGTACTATCCGGTTTTCAGGAAGTGGATGAAGATAAGATCAAATTGATCAAGACGTTTGGGGGAAATAAGTTTGAAGTTTTAAGATATGTTATTCTTCCAGCGACGATACCGACGATGGTTTCTGCTTTAAAAATCAATGTAGGGCTTTCATGGGTCGGTGTAATTGTTGGGGAGTTTTTGGTCGCAAAGGAAGGCTTAGGTTTTTTGATTGTATTTGGTGGGCAGATAGCACAGCTGGATATGGTTATGCTCAGCATTATC
>JAMNXX010000238.1 GCA_023623095.1 Bacillota bacterium
CGTCATTAAAAATCCCTCCCTTCCATCAACGATACAGATATCTATTTATTTTGATATGGAGTGCGATAAGAAAAGCCTAGATAGGATAAAAATCTATCCAGGCTTTGCTTATATATTGAAAATAATTATTTTTCAGCTATTTCAAACGAATTCCAACCCATAGGAAAACGGCCATCCTCTAGCCGTTTTATATGACGTTTTCTTTGAACAATCCAACGTCGCGTATCATCTCTTCTTGCAATTCATCTTCCTGATTGTTTTGCATCAGACGAATCCCTTCACAAATCGCCGCAGCAGTTGGCGTTGTTCCTCCGGCTTTCAGTTCGAATATTTTCTCTTTCAATTCGCTGATGTTTTCAGTAAATCCGCTGATCCGTCTTGTTGGATTCCCATTTTCCCCCGGATAAGCAATCACCGCAACTTGGCTTTTTCCTTTTCTCGCCTGCAAGGAGCGCATCAAATCTAAAATGCTTTGTCTCGCCGTGTGCATCTTGCTTTTCATGCTTCCGCTGCAATCGATAACAATACAGCATAAAACATGGGCTTCTTCTTCAAGCTTTTCCATATAGTCGATGACTGCTCCCCTGGATTCCGGCGGAATGTCTTCAATATCCCCTCCTATGATTTCTCTAAGCTGTTCTCCTACAATCGCATGAATGCTTTGGTTGACGGTTTTTTGCGTTACTGCGCACATCGTTTTTCCTAAATCTTTTATCGTGCTGTACTGCCAAATTCCCCCGCCGGCTCTTGCTATCTGTTCTACCTCATAAAGAGAGTCATCTTCATCCCTTTGGTGATTGACAATCCCGATCGCATTCACAACAATTCCTTCTCCGGCAGCCTCCGATGCCGCCGTAACCGGATTGCCGCCTACATTGGATTTTCCATCCGTTATCACAATCATTTGTTTGATTTGAATTTCCTTCATCAAATCCCTCCATCGTTCATTTTCCTAGATTATTGGCATTTTGGAGGAATTATATACCTTTTCTATTTCTTTCCGGATCGGGTTTCCCATATCTTTGCCACCAAAATGGTCATATCGTCCTTTATCTGATTTTCATATTTTTCTATGGCCATATCCAGCAACCGATCCGCTATCAATTGCGGGTTACGATCGTTAGATTCCTCTAGGGCGGCCACAATCCATTCTTTTCGATTTGCTTTCCTGGGCTCTGCATCAAGAACCCCATCGGATACCATAATTAAAAAGTCTCCATTTTCTAATCTTTTGCCAAAACTCTCTATATCCACTTTATCTAATATGCCGATAGGGAGTGAAGTGGATTGAATCGTTTCTACCGTTCCATTTTTTCTTTTGATAAAGCTGGGAGCAGAACCAATCTTTACAAATTCTACCTTCCCCGTATATAAATCGATGATCGACAGATCCATCGTGGAAAATATCTCTTCAGATGATTTTGTAACCAATATGGAGTTGACCGTCTTGATTGCAACCTCTTTACGGAATCCTGCTTCCATCAACTGTTCTAATACGGCTACGGTAGCTGAACTAGCTTGGGCTGCTTTTTCCCCCGTTCCCATTCCATCGCTCAAAGTCATCATGACCTTGCCATCCGGCAGATCAACGATCGAAAAACTATCCCCTGAAATCCCCCGCTGATCCTTTGAAATCCTCGCTGTTCCCATAGCCACCTGATACGTTTGCGCCTCTACAAGTACAAAGGAACAGATTTGCGAATCCCTTTCCATTTTGCAATGCCTGTTTTTCCGCACCAATGGTCTCCCCAATGCTTGGGAGACGATAGGAATAATTTTCTCTTCACATTGCAGCCTGCTGTAGCAAGGTTTTTTTCCGATTTCAATTTCCAATTGTCCATTTTCCTTTTCTAAAACGGTTACTTTCTCGATAGAAATCCCTGCCTTATCCATAGCCACATAGATATCTTCTTCTGCCTGTGTATCAAAACAAATTTTTCTATCCACCTCCGCTGCCAATCCCGTCAGCGTTTCGGATATCCCTTTAAATTGTTCCGATATCAGCTGTCGATTTTCGAACAGCTTTTGATACCATTCGTAATGAATATGATAAATATGATAACTATCCTCGATGGCATTGATGAGGGAATTGATTTTGATACAGCGTTTGCGAAACACTTCCGGCACATTTTCCAAATTGATCTTTTCATAAGATTCTAATCGAAGCAAAACATCGACAATTCCCTGATATGTATTATAAAAATTGGTGCGCCAACAACTTCTGCACATTCCGCATGTACTGCATATCTTTGTAGCAACTTGATCGACAATTTGAGCAATCTCATTCTGATCGATAACCTTGTCTTTTTCTGCAATATTCCTATAAGTATCTGCCAGTTCTGAAAAAGCATCTCCATATTTCTTGATCGTCTGATAGAGGATCCCTTTCACTCTCTCACTGTAGGTCTGCTCTGCTTGATTGAACCCGGAGCTGGAACGGATAAATTTTTCCATATAGAGCGAAACAGACTTCGGCATCAACAAGAAAATGAGCGATGCTGCAATCATCTCCTGAAGCTGAACCATCATTCCCGAAGAAGCATTCATATAAAAATTCATGATGACAAATCCTAAAAACATTCCTATCCCCGAACCAACCTTTCCCAGCTCTCTGAAAACTCCTGCCAATAGCCCTGAAAAACCATATCCGGCAACAATGATCGGCATTTCTAAACCGGACATGCTGCTAATCAATCCGATCGTCAAGCCGATGCTTGTCCCAATGCCCGTCCCTCCGTAATATGCAAATATCACCGTCAAAAGAATCCCGCATATTCGTTTGATAGAATATCCGAAAAGGGCCATATCAGAAAATCCGGATACCACAACAGCCGCTAAAATAGCCGTACAAACGAGTTCCTCATTCGACAATGCTTTTCGATTGTTCTTCTGAATAAAAACAGGCACAGAATAAGAAAGGGTATATATAAATACGAATACGACAACCGATTCAAATCCCAACATAAAAAGATCGTATACATATAAATCGGCTCTAAAGAAAAAAATCATCCCTGAAATAAACAGCATCATGCTTGAAATGCCTGCCACATAAAAAGGCCTCTGTTGAATCTTTTCCCTTACAAAGGAAAACACCGGAACAGACAAAAGGATCATGAGCGCATATTTCCATATCTCTGTTTTCACAGCCAATGTCATCATCCCAAGGAATGCACTCAGCCCCAGATAAAAAAATTTCTTATCCTTCAGGAAGAAATAAGAAAAAAAAGC
>JAMNXX010000286.1 GCA_023623095.1 Bacillota bacterium
AGTTACGGGAGTCATCCAGAGAGCTAGTGTTGGGTGCAAACTAGTTGACGAACGTAATGAAAGTCCTTCCTGAACTGCAGACTGAAATCATTTTTAGATGATAGTAGGTTGAGCCGCACAACCTTGCGTTATAGGTCAAAGAGGAATCATTTTTGCGGATTGTAAAAATGATTCTAGTAGGGTGGTACCGCGAAAACACATTCGTCCCTTTTTGGATGAATGTGTTTTTATTATACCGATAAATCAAATGGAAGAAATCGATAGGAGGAGATGTCATGAAACGCACATTGTCAGTTCTTGTTGAAAACAATCCGGGCGTACTCTCCAAAGTTTCAGGACTTTTTGGAAGAAGAGGATATAATATTGAAAGTTTGGTAGTCAGTGAAACGGAAGATCGGACCATCTCTCGAATGACGATTATCGTTGATGGGGATGATGAGATCCTTGAGCAAGTTAAAAAGCAGCTCAATAAATTAGTCGATGTGATCAAGGTGAGTGATCTTACGAATGAAGAAACTGTCGATCGCCAATTGCTTTTAATACGGGTGAATGCAGATAATTCTACGAGAACCGAGATTATTCAATTGATGGATATCTTCCGAGCTCGGATTGTTGATATCGGGCGCAAATCGCTGATGATAGAAGCGACAGGAGATGAAACGAAAATTGATGCGATTATTAAATCTCTGCAGCCATTTGGGATTCAAGAACTTGTAAAAACGGGAACCATTTCGGTTGTTCGCGGAAGCAAGGAAAAATAATGAAAGAACGTATGCAAAAAGGAGTGAGAAAAAGATGGAGATGAATGGAGCACAAATTTTAATCAAAGCGATGGAAGAACAAAATGTCGATATTATATTTGGATATCCTGGAGGAGCTGTGTTAGAGATTTATGATGCACTGCTGAAAAGCCCAATTCGCCATATTCTTGTAAGGCATGAACAGGGAGGAGCCCATGCGGCCAGCGGATATGCCCGGGCATCAGGTAAAGTTGGCGTATGTTTGGCCACTTCTGGACCGGGAGCGACCAATCTGGTTACAGGAATCGCCACCGCCTATATGGATTCCATCCCTCTTGTGATCATTACCGGTCAAGTCCCCCGCAGGATGGTAGGAACAGATGCGTTTCAAGAGGTAGATATTACAGGGATTACGGCACCCATTACGAAGCATAATTACCTCGTTCAAAAGGTTCAGGATATTCCTAAGATCGTAGCAGAAGCTTTTTACATTGCGAAAACAGGCAGACCCGGTCCGGTTTTGATCGACCTGCCGAGGGATGTGGCGATGGAATTGAGTGAATACAAGCCTTATCCGAAAGTAGATATACGGGGATACAAACCAACGCTCTACGGCCATCCTTCTATGATCAAAAAAGCTGTAAAAGAGTTGAAAAAATCGAAAAAACTACTCATTTGCATAGGAGGGGGCGTGATTCATTCGCAAGCGTCTGCGGAAGTGATTCAGTTGGCAGAAATGACCGGAGCAAAAGTCGTCTCTACGCTAATGGGATTAGGAGGTTTTCCTGGAGATCATCCATCATTTTATGGGATGCTGGGGACCTATGGAGAAAAGGCTGCGAATGAAGCTGTTCAGGAATGTGACTGCTTTTTAGCATTAGGTATGCGGTTTGATGATCGCGTTGTGGGGGAGCCGAAGGGATTTGCTCCGAATGCAGAGATCATCCATATCGATATTGATCCTGCGGAAATTGGGAAAAATATTCGAGCGGATCTTCCGATTGTCGGAGATATTCGAAATATTTTAAGGGATATTTTAAATGAAATGCATGAAGAAAACAAAGAAATGCCTCAACATGCACCAAAAAACGATTCAAACGAAGGGATATGTTCAGACAGTGAAGCACCTGATTGCAAAGCGTTTCGGATTTTAAAGCAAATGCAAGTAGCAATGCCTGAAGATGCGATCGTTACTACAGATGTGGGACAGCATCAAATATGGACTGCGAAATACTGCACATTCCGAAAGCCGAGAACGTTTATTTCTTCCGGAGGATTAGGAACGATGGGATATGGCATTCCGGCTGCTTTAGGAGCACAGATTGCCATGCCTGAAAATCTGGTTGTCGCCGTAACGGGGGATGGAAGTTTTCAAATGGGCATGCCGGAGTTAGGAACGATCGCTGAATTAGGGCTTCCGATCAAAATATTGCTTTTCAACAATCAAACATTGGGAATGGTACGCCAACTCCAATATGATTATTGTGGAGGGCGCTATGCCGGCGTTCACTTTAGAAAAGTAATTGATTTCATGCACTTGGCTAAGGCTTATGGAGCAGAAAGCTATCGTATTGCTGAAGAAAAAGAAGCGACTGCAATCTTTGAAGAAGCATTTTCCAATAAGAAATTGACCATCATTGAGTGCCCTATCGATCGAGAGGAATTGGTTCGTCCGGTTGTTTTGGCGGGAGACCATCTAGGACAGATGACAGATTAAATTAAAATGGTTTTTTGCAAATGCTCAAGGATGCGAAGAAATGGATTGACCGGTTCTTGAGCATTTGCAGTTTTATGGTTGAGAAGATCTGAAAATATGGTATCCTTATAAGCGATAGGCAAAAAAATAGAAAGAGGGATTCGATGATGAAGTATTCTGAAAAGAAATTAGAAGAAGTGATTCAAAAATTGATGTTTCTTCGGGATATACCCGGATTGGCTGTGGCAGTCGGGGAAGGGGAAGAGATTCTTTATGCAAAAGGTTTTGGCGTAAAGAATGTAGATACAGGAGAGCCCGTTGAACCCGAGACGATTTTCCATATGGCTTCCGTAACCAAATTATTTGTAGGAACTTCTATCATGCAGTTGCGAGAGAAAAAAGGAATTGCTTTACATAAACCTGTCGTCGAATATCTTCCTTACTTTCGTTTGAAAGATGAACGATATAAAAAGATCACATTGTTTCAACTGCTCAGCCATTTTTCCGGAATGCCGGATTGTGAAGATTATGGTTGGGACAAACCGCTGTTTGATGATCAAGCGCTAGAAAGATATGTAAAAGGGCTTGACGATCTGACCCTTTTATGGGAACCGGGGGAGCGGTTTTACTACAGCAATCCTGCCTATGAAGTGCTGGGAGATGTGATCGCGAAGCTCTCAGGAGAAAGCTTCGAGGAATATGTAAAAAATCATATATTGAAACCGCTTAAAATGGACAATAGTACTTTGCTGACTGCTCAGAGAAGGGATCGGGAAAGGAT
>JAMNXX010000230.1 GCA_023623095.1 Bacillota bacterium
AATAGAAGGTGAATAATTAAATGGTAGAGAATATAAAACATATGGAGAAGGTGACAGAGGGTATGAGCGATAGTCTATCCATATCGGTTCCGAGTAAACCTGAATATGTAAGTGTCGTTCGCTTGGCTGCTTCTTCCATTGCCAGCCGAATTGGTTTTGATGTTGAACAAATCGAAGATATCAAAGTGGCTGTTGCAGAAGCTTGTACAAATGCGATTCAACATGGGTTGTGCAACAATTGTGAAAATTACAATATTACCTTTTATATAGACAAAGATAAATTAACGATCCATATTGTGGATAAAGGAAATGGATTTTCATACAAAAAGCTGCGAAATCCTGATGTAACAACTTTGAAAGAAGGAGGGTTAGGAATTTTTATTATAAAATCATTGATGGATGAAGTGGAAGTTATGTCCGATTTAGGGAAGGGCACATCCGTAAAGATGATTAAATACTTAGGGGATGGTTGTTAATGATGAATGAAACAAATAAAAACACGAAAGATAAAAAATCCCTCAAAGATCTCAGCGAAAAAGAATTATTCCAGCTATATTCAGAGACGAAGGATAAAGAAGTCCGAAATGAATTGGTGAACCGCTATCTGTATATCGCTGAGATTTTATCAAAGAAATATATCAATAAAGGGATTGAATATGAAGACATTCATCAAATCGCATCCCTCGGATTGATATTCGCTATTGAAAGGTTCGATATTTCCAGAGGATTCGAATTTTCCAGTTTTGCTACTCCGACTATCATCGGAGAAATCAAAAAATATTTTCGGGATAAAGGCTGGGGGATTCGAGTTCCCAGGAGAATTCAGGAATTATCCAAAAAAGTTAATATTTCTAAAAATATTTTATCGCAACAGCTTCAACGAAGCCCTAAAGTTGAAGAAATTGCCCGTTATCTGGATGTTACCGAGGAACAGGTATTGGAAGCAATGGAAGCCGGCAATGTATATAATCCAAAATCGCTGGATTTGAGTTATGACAGCAATGGTTAGGATAAGGATATTCCGCTGAGCGATTTGGTCGGAGAAGAGGACGAGCATTTTATCAATATAGAAAATAAGGATTTTATAAAAAAGAATATCGAGAAATTAAATGAAGTAGAAATAAAAATTGTAAAAGCGAGATTTTTTGATAGCAAGACGCAAATGCAGGTTGCAAAAGAATTGGGTATATCGCAGATGACGGTATCAAGAATGGAAAAAAAGATTATCAACAAGTTTAAAAAAGAATTAAAAAAGATCGAAGCGTTGTAAAAAAGTTAAAGAAACTTTTTTTATTTTTATATAAAAATGAAATAAAAAAAGTCAGATTGGATCATTCAAATCTGACTTTTTTCATTTGCTAGAGAAGAACAAAACCTAGGTTTTTCTTTGCGCGGATCAATGTTTGATTTGCAATTTCAGAAGCTTTTTCTTTTCCTTCCTTCAGTATTTGGATCAATTCATCTGATTTTCTGATTTCTTGATATCTATCTTGAATATCTTTTAAGGATTCATTGATGATTTCTACCAGATCTTTTTTAAATGTACCGTAGCCGCAGCCTTCATATTTTTTCTCCAAATCAGAAATGGAAAGACCGGAAAACAGGCTGTAGATCGTCAACAGATTGCTGATTCCAGGCTTATTTTCCTCATCATAACGGATTTCGCTTTCAGAATCTGTCGTAGCGCGCATGATCGATTTTTTTACTTTTTGTGGAGTGTCCAGCAATGAGATGAGGCTGAAAGGATTTTCAGCACTTTTGCTCATTTTTTTTGTAGGATCATCCAGTGCCATGATCCTTGCTCCAAACGTATTGAACTTGCCTTCCGGAACGACAAATGTCTCTCCAAATTTATTATTAAACCGGATTGCCAAATCCCTCGTCAATTCAATATGCTGTTTTTGGTCATTTCCTACGGGAACCACATTGGCATCATAAAGAAGGATATCGGCCGCCATTAGGATGGGATAAGTGAAAAGTCCGGTAGGAGCGGATTCCTGATTTCTGCTCTTATCTTTAAACTGTGTCATTCGGCTTAATTCTCCGGTATAAGAGTTACATTGGAGAAGCCATGCCAATTCTGCATGAGCAGGGACAGTCGATTGAATGAAAATCGTTGATTTTTTCGGATCGAGTCCGGTCGCTATATATAAAGCAGCTACATCCAGGGAATGTTCATATAATTCCTTAGGATCTTGGGGTACCGTAATCGAATGAAGATCCACGATACAATAAAAACAATCCATCGTTTCTTGAAGTTCAACAAATTGTCTTAATGCACCCAGATAATTTCCGATATGTATATTTCCTGTAGGCTGTACGCCTGAAAACGCTCTTTTCATCATCAAAACACCTCCGTTAATCATCCATTCATCATAAAGGAAGCGCTTTAATTTGTCAAGACACCTTTTTTCCAATCCTTTGTTTAATCTAGAGAAGTCAAACATAATTGACACCACCTCTGAAAAATTTTCTCTGAAGGATGCTGTGGTTAAATTTTCATAAAAGCGCCAATACTGTAAATAATAAAAAAAGCAATAAAAAACGAAAAGAGAAAGAAGGTATCGGAAATTGAGTAAAGCAGCTTTTCAAGAAGAAATCAGAGATCAGACGGAAATATTGCCTATCTCCAAAATACCCGGATTGCAGGAAGTGGAAATACAGATGCTCGAAAATATTTCTGATAGCTGCGAAGAAATTTATCTGACATGCAGGGATTTGATCCAATCCGGCGGAAAGCGGATCCGACCGATATTGGTTTTAAGTGCATGCCAGTGTTTTAGCCCCCTAAATCAAGATGCGATACAAACAGCAGTTGCTTGTGAATTGATACATATGGCTTCCTTAATCCATGATGATGTTATCGATCAATCGGATACGAGAAGAAATCGCCCTACCGTCAATGTGAGGATGGGTAATCGGATTTCTATATTGATGGGAGATTATTTATTTGCAAAGTCTTTTGAAATTTTATCGAAAAACCGTTTGATAGACAGCATGCAGTTTGTTGTAGAGGCCATCGCCAAAATGTGTGATGGGGAAATTTTTCAAGAAGAAAATCGGTTTAATTTAAATCAGACCATAGAGGATTATTACAAGCGAATTTACCAAAAAACAGGAGTTTTAATGGCTGCATGTTGTCAAGCAGGAGCGATTGCAGGAAAAGCAAGTGAGGTAGAAGTGAAAGCTTT
>JAMNXX010000299.1 GCA_023623095.1 Bacillota bacterium
ATTTTAAAGTATACTTAGTTAACTACTTTCACCATGCTGGGACGCACAACTTTTTCGCGAAAGGTATATCCTTTCTGAAACACCTCAACAATCGTATTTGATTCATAGTCTGGATTTTCTTCCTGCATCACTGCATGATGATAATTTGGATCGAATATTTTTCCCATTGCATCAATTTCTTGTACGCCGTTCTTATTCAGTACAGCTAAAAACTGTTGGAAAATCATTTCTACTCCTTCAACAAATTTTTTATCCTGTTCAACTTCCTTTGCGCTCTGTAACGCTCTTTCAAAATTATCAATAACAGGAAGCAGTTCTAGTATCAATTGTTCATTTGCAAATTCGTGAATATCGCTTTTTTCCTTTTCGATCCGCTTCTTATAATTTTGAAAGTCAGCAACCAGCCTTAGGTACTGGTTATTTAATTCTTCTTTTTCTTGCTGTAATTTTTCTATCATTTCTTTATACTCATCCAAACTCATTTCTTCTTGCGATTCCTTTAATTCTTCTTGATTTGCTTCTAAATTATCTTCTGCTGTATCTTCATTTTCCAAAGAATCATTAGAATCATTTTGAACACATGGCTCAGTTTCTTTTTCTATCATGGCATCGTCAAAATTTTTTTCTTGCATAAATATCACCAACCTAAAATTATTTTTAATTTTGATGCATCTAAAAAGCGACTGTTTTTTGAGTATCGTTTCCCAAAATCATATGTACTATCTATTTTGAATAAATAAGCATCAATGATATCGTGCAAAATAAATTTTGCACGATATCATTGACATTGGCCATTGGACTTATTCAAAATCGGTCTCTTAACCATTGACAATACATACTTCTTTCGCTATTTGTCGTTGTACTTCCTCAAAAGATCCGTTAGAATCTTTGTGACATAATCTGCAATGGAAACGATATTTGCATAGTCCATTCGTGTTGGCCCGATAATTCCTATCTTCCCTACAACACAACCGTTTAATTGGTAAGTCGCTGTAACCAGGCTGCAGTCCTGCATATTTTCAAATGAGTTTTCTTTTCCAATCGTCACATCGACACCGTCTTTACTATGAACAAGCAAATCTGTAATCTGTTCTCTCTGATCTAAAAATCCTATAAACTCCTTCGCTTTTTCAATATCATGATATTCCGGCAGATTAAAAATGTTGGTAATCCCTTCTAAATACAAATTCACGCTCAGCATATCTTCTAATATAGATAGAAGGGCAGGGGACACCATCTCTATCAAAGAACTAAATGTTTTTATCTCATCTTTGATTCCTCGTATCCTCTCTTTTGTAATATCTGCAATACACAGTCCCTTCAGTTTATGATTCAGCAAATTCGAAACCATCTGCAAACTTTCCAAAGAATGTGTCTCTGTTGTTCTTAAGATCGTATTCTTAGCAACACCGGATTCTGATACAATGACCAAAAGTATGCTATTTGAATCGATCGGAATAAGCTGAAGATATTTCAATTTGCTCTGTTTAAATTGCGGAGATAATGTAACAGAAATCAGTTTTGTCATTTTAGAAAGAAGTCTTGCTGTATAAGAAATTGCCTCTTCCAATTCTCCCACTCTTTGTAAAAATTCTTCTTGGATGATTTTTTTATGCTTTTGAACGAGCTTCTGGTTCTGTTGCAAAGGCTCCGCCATCAACCGGTCTACATATAATCGGTAAGCCTTATCAGAAGGAATTCTACCCGCAGAAGTATGCGGTTGATGCAGATATCCTAATTCCTCTAAATCTGACATTTCATTTCGAATCGTAGCTGAGCTGATTCCTAAATTGTATTTTTTAGCGAGAGTCCTAGAACCCACTGGTTCAGCCGTTGAAATAAAGTCCTGTATTATGGCCTGTAGAATTCTCAGCTTTCTGTCTTCCAGCTCCATAATATCACCTCTGGTTGTTAGCACTCTCGGCCATTGAGTGCTAATCTGTTATGATTTTAAGTTATCATTAATCAAATATTTTGTCAATATCTTTTTCATATTTTCTAATCCGGCAGAAATTCAATAAAAATTTGATTGGAGACATCGAGTCCTCTTCGAGTCAATCGGATATGATATGGATCGATTTCCAATAGTTTTTGTTTCTCTAGCTTTTTTATCTTGTCCATATATTTCTGAACAGGATCAAATCCAAATCGTTCGCTGAATTTCCTTCGATTCACTCCTTGGATAAGCCTCAATCCTAGAAACATAGTTTCAGAAATTTCATCTTGTAGTGTGTTTTCCTGCCGGTGAGCAATAGGAAGATTATTTTGACGAATATGCATAAAATATGTTTCGAACTCTTCTGCATTGGAAAAGCGCACCCCTTGAAGATGAGAATGAGCAGCCAAACCTAATCCAATATATTCCCCATTTTCCCAATAGTTTTGATTATGCAGGCATTCCTTTTCTTTTAAGCTGAAATTCGATATTTCATAATGCTGATATCCGCTCTTTACTAGATAATCAATCGTAAAGTGATACATCCTTCGTTCTTCTTCTTCCGAAGGCAGAGCCAAAAGCCCTTTATGATACCATTTCCCAAACAGCGTATTGTCTTCAATATTCAGCCCATATGCGGAAATGTGTTCCGGATACAGTTTGACAACCTCAAACAATGTTTCTTCCCAATCGTCGAATCTTTGCCCCGGTAAGCCAAACATCAAATCGATATTAACGTTGTCAAATCCTGCCTTTCGGGCTAGTTCATAGTTTTGGAGAAACTGTTCTCGTTTATGGATTCTGCCTAATTGCTTTAAAATTCGATTTTGCCATGCCTGTAGCCCGATGCTGAGCCGATTGATACCGAAATGGATATAAGATCTTAATTTTTCTTCATCTAAAGTGCCCGGATTGCTTTCAATTGAAATCTCACAAGAAGGTGAGATGTGAAAAGCAGCATATAGTTTATTGAATAGCTTTTCCATAAGATGAAGCGGCACAACAGAAGGGGTACCTCCGCCAACAAATACAGACTTTATAAGATATGCGTCTAATTTTTCTTTCCGCAAATCCATTTCCCGAATTAGCATATCGATATAATCTTCCATTCTGTCCTGCATTCCCGCTTCAGAACAAAAGTCGCAATAGTAGCACTTCCGGATGCAAAAAGGAATATGAATATAAATACTGATTGGCTTTCTCACCTTTTCCACGCTGCCTTTCTATATAAGAGGATAAAAATAATAGCCCCC
>JAMNXX010000151.1 GCA_023623095.1 Bacillota bacterium
AGGGAGATGAAATAAGATATATTGCGGAACAGGTGAAGATAGCAGGCGGTGAACCGACAATTCTGGAACTTAGCGTGGGAGAAGAAGTTGGCTGGGCGGATATTGGGCTGAGCCAAATTCTTTCAAGGATTGGTAAAAAACCGGAAGAGCTTTATAAGGTGGATCGCCATCAAGCATCAGCGTGGGTCACTGAAGCGGCAGTAAAATATGTAAGGGATTTGGTTGAACAAGGCAAAGTAGATGGTATCATTTCCTACGGCGGTTCCATGGGCGCTAGCATCGCTACTGCGGTTATGCAGGATATGCCTATTGGGATTCCAAAGATGATGTTGACCACGATGGCTTCAGGAGATATTCGGTCTTATATAGGCACCAAGGATATCTGTATGATGTATCCAATTGCTGAAGCAGGTCTAAATAAATTAACCAAGCGTATTCTTAGCAATGCAGCGTACGGTATTGTGGGTATGGCGAGTGCGCCTGAGCTTGCTTCTGAAGATGAAAAACCGCTGCTAGGCTGCATGATGTTTGGAGTTACGACGCCTTGCGTTTTGCGAGCATCAAAAACCTTAGAAGATCAAGGATATGATGTTATCATCAACCATGCAATCGGCACGGGAGGCAGGTCCATGGAACAGCTGATCGACGATGGCTTTATTCAAGGCATCTTGGATATTACTACCCATGAAATTGTAGACGAAATGCTGGGTGGCGTTCTGGGAGCCGGTCCGAATCGTCTTACGGCTGCCGGTAGGGCAGGAATTCCTCAAGTAATTGCACCTGGAGGACTGGATCTGATTAATTTTGGGCCTAAGGATACGGTGCCTGAGAAATTTATGAAGCAGATCCATTTGCCGGGCCGTTCTCTGTATGAGCACAATCCAAATGTTACTTGTGTTGGAGTGTTGCCGGAGGAGGCTTATGCGGTTGCTTTGGAGATGGCCGATAAATTGAATGATGCCAAAGGCCCTACTGTGATTTGTGTTCCGATGCGTGGATGGGGTGCCTGCGATATCCGTGAACCCAATAAGGATTTAGGCTGGGCAGGTCCTACCGGAGGGCCGACGTGGATTTCGGATCCGGATAAGCCCGAATGGTCGCTTCGCAGTCAACGATTTTTACAGGGATTAAAAGAAAGGCTGGATCTGACGAAGCCGAATATCGAGGTGCTCGTTGTGGATCGGCATATGAATGAGCCGGAATTTGCAGATTTAATGTCCGGGCTTTTAATCGATATGCTGAAGGGTCGCTGGCAGAAAGGATCCCGCAACAATATGCCCGGCATCATGTCATTGGAGCAGGGAGAATAATCATGGCGAAGCGCTTTTCAAGGAAAGAGGTTTTAGAGCGGTTGCATGAGCAAATGAATGCAGGTCGTGCTTTGCTCATGTTTGGCGCGGGCATCGGGCTTACTGCAAAATGTGCGGAACGCGGAGGAGCAGATTTAATCGGCATCTATTCTACTGCAATTTATCGGATGCGTGGATTGCCTTCGATTTTGGCATGGCTTCCTTACGGCAATGGAAATGAACATCTGCTTGAGATGGCGCAGGAGATTCTTCCGGTAGTAAAAAATACGCCTTGTATTGCCGGCATCGGAGCTCACGATCCCACATTGGATATCGATGATTTTTTAGATCTCGTAGTAGAAATGGGCTTTTCCGGAATCACCAATGAACCTTTTTGCAGCTTATATGGGGAGTACTTTGCAAAGCAAATGGAACAGGCAGGAGTTGGATTTTCACGGGAGGTAGAGCTGATTCAACGAGCGCATGCAAAGGATATATTTACGGTTGCCTGGGCGATGTCGCCGGAAGAAGCAAGCCAAATGGCTCAGGCAGGTGCAGATGTGATTGGAGCGATGATCGGCGTCACTGTGGGTGGAATGTCAGGAGCATTGGAAACAACACCTCTGGAGCAAGCGACTCGGGATGTTCAGGCTATGGCAGAAGCTGCTAAACGCTCCAATCCTGATGTGATTGTCATCACCCATGGGGGACCTTTTCATGACGTAGAAACAGCACGGTATTCAATCATGCATTCAGAGGCAGTAGGCTATGCTTCAGGCTCTAGCGGCGAAAGGATCCCTACGGAGAAGGCGATTATTGAGATTACCCAGCAATATAAAGCGATACAATTAGATTGAGCAATCCATACCAATAGCTGCCCAGAATCAAAAAGGATTCTGGGCAGAAACTTTATCATGATGAGGGCAGATCTTTAGAATTTTTCGGGGTCTGACCCTCTTTCATTTTTTGGATAAGACTTCTCTTTATCGTTCTTCAGTTAGCCACCATGCTTCATAACATTTATATTCAAGTTCCATCATTAATGAAAGATGAATATGTCCCAAATTAGGACAATCCGTCATATAATGCAGTAGAAAGGAGTGATGTAAGATGGATAAAGAGAAGCGTTTGCCGCCAAACTTTTTCCGTGAAACAGAAAGACCGATTCCGATAGACAATGATACAAGAGTGTTTCCTAAAGATAAAGAAAAGTGTCCCCTACTTCCACCGGGATGTTCCTGTGAGACAGGGGAGCTTATTAAAAATGGCGGATTTGAGATGCTCAGCGCTGATGCTACCCAAGTATTTGCAGACTGGAGAGAGATCAATCGCGTTTCCAATACAACTGTAAGCAGTTTCTTCTCGGATATCCCTCCTATCGTATACGAGGGAGCAAGGGCAGCATGGTTTATCAGCAATCCTTCTGATGCCATCGAACAACATTCAATATCCCTCCAGCAAAATGTTACGGTAATGCCAGGCTGCATCTATCAATTTAGCTTTGCAGAAAACTTTATCGCCTGGGGGGAAAACGCTGAATTTACCCCTAGCCTTACAGGAAGGGTATATTTTACCGATAGTGCCGGCAACCAGTTTGACCTCATCAATATTGCCATTGAAAAGGACAATAATCCATCCAATATCAATGTAGGGTATTCGTTCCACCAAAAAACAGCTGAAATTCCTGTACCCTGTGATGTGTCGAAAGTGACTGTGCAGTTTGATTTCTTTGTGAGGGATACAGGAGGTACCATGTGGTTGTTAGACGGTGTCAGCCTGCGGGCAGTTTCTCCGGTATCGCCTTGTTCAAAAGGCGGATGTGTTTCTTCTGCGGATACATGTAAACCAGAAAACCTTATT
>JAMNXX010000295.1 GCA_023623095.1 Bacillota bacterium
TTCCTCCTATCAGCTGCACCTCTTGTCCAATATCTACAAAAACGACAGCCATCCCGGTATCCTGACAAATCGGTATCTGCTCTTTTTTTGCAATTTCTGCGTTTTTAAGCAGGTCTTGAATAATAGACTTGCCCAAAGGAGAGCTTTCTTGGGATTGCGCTTTAGAAAGGGCATCGACAACA
Source organism: Bacillota bacterium (assembly GCA_023623095.1). Classification (GTDB taxonomy): domain Bacteria; phylum Bacillota; class Clostridia; order Peptostreptococcales; family Thermotaleaceae; genus JAMNXX01. Next base: position 183 of record JAMNXX010000295.1, read on the forward strand.
TCCCTTCCCAAATATAGATTTGTTTCGATACACAATTTTTTGATTCCATCCGTAACCTTCTGCACATCAACCCTTCGCATTTTCATCCCTTTCTATCAAAGCTGATCTAATAGCGTCCTGAGAGTTTTCTCCATATTTTGATATTTCCCGGGAAACATTTTCAATATCTCTGTTTCTTCCACATAGTTTGCATTATACAAAAATAAATTATCAGCGCATTTTTGAATTTTTTTTGCAAGTCAATGCCATTTTCTCATTTTTATTGTAGAGGATATCCGCCAACCTGGCAATAAAAAAACCCTTTGAATGGCTCAAAGGGCTGTAATCAATTTAATCATCATTTCTATCTTGTTTATGATCCGAGTCTTCTTCATCATTTTCTAAATTCGAATTTGATTCGCTGCCATCCAGCAGTCCATGATTTGGATCGTCTTGAGGAGCATCTTCTTTTTCATCGGAGCGCTCCGGCTGTTCTTCTCCTAAAAAAACTGCTTCAAATTCTTCTGCATTGAGGGTTTCTACTTCTAACAATTTATTTGCTACGCGGTGCAATTTTTCTATATTTTCCGTAAGCAATTTTTCTGCAGTCCGATACCCTTCCTCAACGATTAAGCGTACTTCTTTATCGATTTTAGAGGCAATCTCCTCTGAGTAATTTCTTCTCGTTGAAAAATCTCTTCCCAAAAATATTTCATCTTCACCGCTATAATTAATTGGACCTAAATTTTCACTCATTCCATATTTTGTGACCATCCCTCTTGCGATATTGGTCGCCCGCTCTAAGTCATTGCTAGCTCCCGTACTGATATCATGAAGTACCAGCTGTTCGGCAACCCTTCCGCCCAACAGATGTATGATTTGCTCTTTCATCTCCGTCTTGGTTGCATAATATTTATCTTCCTTTGGAAGAACCATCGTAAACCCGCCTGCTCTTCCTCGAGGAATAATCGTAACCTGATGAACCGGATCTGTATTTGGAAGCAGCCTTGCCACCACTGCATGCCCGGCTTCATGATAAGCGGTAAGCTTTTTATCCTTTTCGCTAATCACCCTGCTTCTCTTTTCAGGGCCTGCGATAACCTTTGTGATCGCTTCTTCAATGGTTTTCATCGTAATGGACTTTTGATTATGTCGAGCAGAAAGCAATGCTGCCTCATTCATCATATTTTCAAGATCTGCCGGGGTAAACCCGGGTGTCCTTCTCGCCAAAACCTTTAAATCAACATCATCTGCCAGCGGCTTGTTCCGAGCGTGCACTTTGAGAATTTCCTCTCTGCCTTTGATATCAGGAACCCCTACAACAACTTGCCTGTCAAATCTCCCTGGTCGCAGCAATGCCGGATCCAAAATATCCGGTCGGTTGGTTGCCGCAATGACGATAATCCCTTCATTTACTCCAAATCCATCCATCTCAACGAGCAGTTGATTGAGCGTTTGCTCCCTCTCATCATGCCCTCCGCCAAGGCCGGCACCCCTTTTTCGGCCGACTGCATCAATCTCGTCGATAAACACGATGCAGGGAGAATTTTTCTTCGCCTGCTCAAAAAGGTCACGCACACGAGATGCACCCACACCAACGAACATTTCTACAAAATCGGAACCGCTGATGCTGTAAAAAGGAACCCCAGCCTCTCCTGCCGTAGCTCTGGATAAATAGGTCTTTCCTGTTCCAGGGGGGCCCACCATCAAAATTCCCTTTGGGATCCTTGCACCCAACTCTAAATATTTTTTAGGATTTTTAAGAAAATCCACAATTTCTTGCAGTTCTTCCTTCTCTTCATCTAAACCTGCAACATCATTAAATGTCACTTTCTTTCTCTCATCTTCTTTATGCAGCTTCGCTCGGCTCTTTCCGAAAGACATCACTCTGCTCCCGCCACCCTGGGATTGCTGCATGAATACAAACCAAAATACAATAAAGATCAGAATCATAAATATAGAAGGCAGTATTTCAAAAAACCAAGGCGTTTTTGCCGGTGCTTCCCCTGCAACCTTCAATTTTCCTGCCTCTACTTGGGGAAGGATATACTTTTCGATCAGGACATCAGAACGCATCACTGGCGGTATATATGTTTCAAATACATAATCGCTCTTTTTGAGCTTTCCTTGTATCGTATTTTCTACAACATAAATTTCTTCTACATTTTCCTTTTGCAATTCGGTTATGAATTCTGAAAATCCAAGAGGCACTTTTTCCTGCGCCGGTTTTCCATAAAAATGTACGATCGAAACGATAATAATGAATATTAATATATAAAAACTAGCTCCCCTAAAAAGTTTCTTCAACAAAAGTCCTCCTCTCTATGACGTTGACCACAGTCAATATCTCTTTATTCTACCATATTTTTTTTCCTTATACAATCAATTCTGTTAAACCTATCAAAATCCCCGTATATGAACGGCTGCGAGTATATTCAATCCTTCAAACAATTTATTTCACGCATGAGATTTGTATATAAAACAAATATGCTTTCAGATAAAAAATATTTTCTAAACTTTTGCTTCTCCGCCTTTTTCACGCATCTGCAGGTTCATAATTGACGATCAGAATTCTTTTTGTGTCCGAATCGACTTTATATCTTTCGCTCATCCGATAGCCGATCACCCACATGATTTGATCTCCATCACACAACAAAGGAATGCGCTCTCTTTCTTTCTGCGGTATTTTTTCATCAATAAAATAATCTTTCAGTTTTTTGCTTCCTCCTAATCCAAGGGGCACAAAGCGATCTCCGGGTCTTCGATTGCGAACCAAAAGCTGTTTTTTGATTTTATCGTAATCAAAGTGTTTTTGATACCGCTGTGAACTTATCTCAAATCCTTTTTCCCTCTCTAGGATTTTACAAGATAGATACCCATGGGTTTCTTCTATCCACCGTCTCTCATTCACTCCTATAGCATATTCGAAATCCTTGCTTTTTACTAGGGTTTCCTTTTTTTGAAGAAGGAAATGATCGT
>JAMNXX010000173.1 GCA_023623095.1 Bacillota bacterium
CATGTTCTTGTGGTACAATATTGAAACGATTGGATAAGATCCATTATCGGATCGATAACAGCGTTTCCTTAGCGGATGCAGAAAAATTGACAATTTCAGAATTGGATGAAATTTTGTTTGCGATAGAAGGAATATTGGATTTTGATATTGTTCTTACGAATGAAATGGATCGGGAATGCCTTACGGTTTGGATATACCCTTTCCTTAGAGAATCCGTTGATATGAAAGAGCTCTTTGAAAGGGCATATCAAAGCCTGTGTACTTACCCAAAGATTGCTGCTTTGATTCAAAAAGGGAAATTAGCTGTTGAAATCCGGCAGAAGCAGGAGAAACCGGAGATCTATAACGGAATGCATAAAAGAAAAATATTCGATAGAAGAAAAAATCAAAGTGAATTCGTCTAATTTCAGATAGGATAAAGCATTTTTCGGAATCAGGTCTTGTACTTGCCTAGATAGGCATTAAAATATTTCCAAAAGGGGGATTTGTATGAAAATATTAATGGAAAAGGCAAGGAATTTACTAGAAAAAGATGAAAGCTTCGTAATGGCGACGATAGCGGCACATGTTGGATCGACGCCTCGAGAGGCAGGTACCCGTATGATTATCCGAAAAAATGGAGAGATTTTCGGTACAATAGGAGGAGGGTTGGTAGAAGCGAGCGTACAGAAAAAGGCAAAGGAAGTTTTTGAAAATCAAAATACCATTCTTCAAAATTATAATTTAGATCGGGAACAAGCAGCTGCATTGGATATGATCTGCGGCGGGAACCTAATGGTTTGTATCGCTTATGTGGATGCAAAGCAAAAAGAAAATCTGGATGTGTATCAGTCTGTTTTAGATGCGATACAAAAAAAAGAAAAAAGATGGTTAGTTACTTTTCTACCTGATTTGAGTCAAGAAACCAGTCTGCAACAATGCATTATCAAACCGGATGGCAGCATTATAGGAAATATAAAAGATGATTTGGAAGAATTAAAGGAATTTAGCTCTCAAATAAAAAGATTTACCGCTTTTCGGAGCAGCACAAACCGGAATTATATGATTGAGCCGATAGGGAATGTGAGCAAAGCTTATATTTGCGGAGCGGGACATGTAGGGCAAAAACTAGCTCCTTTATTGAATTATGTAGGATTCTACACCATTGTATTAGATGATAGAAAAGAATTTGCAAATGAACAAAGATTTCCAACAGCAGATGAAGTTATTGTTTTAGAATCCTTTGATTCTACATTTTCCGGATTCGAGATGGATTCAGATTCCTATATTGTAATCGTAACACGTGGCCATAAGCATGATAAAACAGTCCTGGAGCAAGCATTGAAAACAGATGCCGGCTATATCGGGATGATCGGCAGCAAACCAAAGCGCGACAAGATATACCAGCAATTGATGGAGGAAGGATTTACAAAAGAGGAAATCGATCAGGTTTATTCACCGATTGGAATTGATATTCGCTCGGAAACTCCGGAAGAAATTGGAATCAGTATCACAGCAGAGATGGTTCGGGTGAGAGCAGAGCGAAATGAGCAGCGGAGAAAAGAAAATGAATAAAATTATGGGGCTTATTCTGTCGGCTGGATATTCTTCTCGGATGGGAGATTTTAAGCCGCTGCTCCCTTTTGGGAAAGAAAATGCATTGCTAAGGCAGATCAAGGCATTCCAGAGAGCAGGGATTCAAGATATTTGTGTTGTAGTAGGTCATCACGCGGAAAGATTGATTCCAGTTATTGAAAATGCCGGAGCACAGTGGGTTCTCAATTCAGATTATCATAAGGGAATGTTTTCTTCTGTGCAAACTGGGGTCAGGAGATTAGCAAGTTTAGGCTGTAGTAGTTTTTTTCTGCTTCCGGTGGATTATCCTCTGATCCGTTGGTGGATCATTCGGATTTTATTGCATGCATACCAAAAAGAAGACAAAAAAATATTATATCCCTGCTTTCGAAGACAAAAGGGGCATCCGCCATTGATTTCTGCGGACTATATAGAGGAAATTATTGAATTTTCAGGAGAAGGAGGGCTCCGACAGGTCTTATTGCAGCATGAAAGAGAATCGATGAATGTGGAAGTAGAAGAAGAATCAATTTTACTCGATATGGATACACAGGAAGATTATCAGATGCTTTTAAAATACTTTGCTCAATATGGATATCTTGAAGAAGAAAAATGTTTTGATCTGCTGGATCAGGAAAACGTAAATCCAGATGTGATTGCACATGGGAAAAAAGTAGCAGAGGTTGCAGCGCTCATGGGCATCGCATTAAAACAGAAGGGATACCTTTTCAATATCCATCAGATTGCTTGTGCCGGTCTTCTTCATGATATTGCAAAAGGCCGGCCTGATCATGCGAAAGCAGGCGCTGAGATTGTATTTCAACATCTGAATTGTCCTAAAATAGCCGAAATTGTGAGTTGCCATATGGAACTGGGAGATAGAGATATTACGGTACTCGACGAGGTTGCAATCGTCTATTTGGCGGACAAATTGGTAAGAGGGACAAAAGTTGTTACATTGGAAGAAAGACTGCAGGCAACATTGGAAAAATTCAAAGGGGATCCATCATCGGCTCCTTTTGCAGTAGAGCGGATTCAAAAAGCAGAGCGATTAAAGGAACAAGTAGAGAAGATTTTAGAAATAAATTTATATCAAATTTTGTAAATGCAGATGGATAAAATCATTGAATAGGTCGTTGTAAAAAAAGGAGCAGCGTTCTTGCTGCTCTGTTCGTTTTGGAGGGAGATAATGGGTGAACGATTGATTTATTTAGTGAGGCATGGAGAAACAGAAAAAGGCTCAGAGAAAAAATATTTCATAGGACAATCGGATGTGGATTTGAGTCCATTAGGGCTCAAACAGGCAAAAAAATTGGCGCAGAGATTTAAAGACATCCCTTTAAGCCATATTTATTGCAGTAATTTAAAGAGAACAATCAAGATAGCTGAGGCCATCGGCGCCATTCATGGCATGAAGCCAATTTGTTCTGAAGGATTTGCTGAAATCAATATGGGTGTATGGGATGGCTGCTCTTTTGAAGAAATCAAATCCCGCTATCCGTTGGAATATGAAGAAAGAGGAAAAAATATTTCTCATTACCGCGTGCCTGGCGGAGAAAGTTTTTTTGAT
>JAMNXX010000066.1 GCA_023623095.1 Bacillota bacterium
AATCCTTCCTGCAGAAGCTCTTTTTAACGCATCGATCATAATCAATAATTCCATCAAATGATTATTTCCTGGATAGTTCGTTGACTGTATCACATATACATCAGCCCCGCGAACCGTTTCGTTGATATTGACGGCAATCTCTCCGTCGCTGAATGTCTCTACGACAGCATCCCCTAATTCTATATTCAATTCTTCGCAAATTTTCAATGCCAAATTTTTGTTGGAATTCCCTGAAAATATCTTTATTTTCTGCCCCTTTTCATTCATAAAAAATCCTCCCATTTTCATTCTTCCTTCTTTAATAATCCTTTTCGGGCCACCCAGCCCTCAATATTTTTTTGTTTTTCACGCGCAACAGACAAAGCTCCTTCTGGAACTTCCTTTGTGATGGTAGAGCCTGTCGCAATATATCCATATTTCCTGACCGTCACAGGAGCAACCAGATTTGAATTGCTTCCAATAAACGCATTGTCTTCTACAATCGTCTTGTATTTATTTTTGCCATCATAATTGACAAATACGACACCACAACCGATATTTACATTCTTCCCGATCTCTGCATCCCCTATGTAAGCCAGATGCGATGCCTTAGAGCCGTCTCCGATAGAAGAGTTCTTCACTTCTACAAAATCCCCGATCTTTACATTTTTGCCCAGCTTGCTGCCTGGCCGCAGATGTGCATAAGGGCCGATATGACACGCTTCGCCTACAAAACTTTGGAGAATCGTAGAAGCTTGAATCTCTACCTTATCTTCAATCTGACTGTCTTCGATGCGACAGTTATGGCCAATGATACAATCTTCTCCAATTTTTGTTTTCCCTTTTAAAATCACACCCGGATAAATAATCGTATCGTTTCCGATTTTTACATCCTTATCGATATAAGTATTTTGCGGATCAATAAAGGTAACCCCCATATCCATCCACTTTTCTATGAGCCTTCTTCTCATCACTGCTTCTGCATCTGCGAGCTGTACTCTGGAATTGACCCCCATAATCTCCGTTTCATCTGCCACCATATATGCTCCGATACGATATCCTTTTTGATTTAAAATTTCAACGACATCCGTAATATAATATTCCTTCTGCTGATTGTCATTATTTAAATCTACAACGGATTCCTTCAAAAGCTTTGCATCGCAGCAGTACATCCCTGAATTAATCTCTCGGATCGCTCTTTGAACATCGTCCGCATCTTTATGCTCTACGATCTTTTCTACATTTCCCTGCTTCCCCCGCACAATTCTACCATAACCTGTAGGATCTTCAATTTCTGCAGTTAAAACAGTCATTTGATAATCGCCTGCTTCGTGAAATCGAACCAATTCTTCTAATGTTTCCCGTGTAATCAGCGGAGTATCGCCACACAACAAAAGCACATTCCCTTCATCAGGCAAAGCCGCTACAGATTGCATGACCGCATGCCCGGTACCGAGTTGTTCACGCTGCAGCACAAATTGAACATCTCTGTGAGCGAGGGCATCCTCTACTTGCTCTGCACCATGTCCAATGACGATAACCGTTTTGGATACATGCATTTCTTGCACTGCATCGATCACATGCTCTACCATCGCTGTACCGCATACTTTATGCAAAACTTTCGGCAGCTTTGATCGCATTCTCGTTCCTGCTCCCGCAGCCAGTATTAATGCTGTAACCTGTTTCACTTTCGTCACCCCTTATGATTCATGATTTCATTATTTTGTGCAAAATCAAAGCTCCTTCCCCTAATATTTCTATTTGGCTGATAACCTTCATTTTATTTTTCACAAAACAAAGCGATACAGCTTTTGATGGATACAATAAAAATAGGGTTGGATTTAAAATTGATTAAAATTCATTCAAAAGCTCTTGCCCGTTTTTTAGTATATCACTTTTTGTTCCATTCTAAAAGATTTCAAAAAACAAAAAACCGCTTAAATTTGTTCAACTAAACCTCAGATAGGTGCATTGCACCTATCTGAGGCAAGTCTCCCCTTAGCGGCACTCATTTCAGCAAAAAATTTTCAGACTTCGATCTCTTCTTTTACTCTCTCATACTCTGCAAAAATTGCTTCCTGAAGCTTGTTTCTGGTTTCTGAATTGATCGGATGGGCAATATCTCTAAAATCCCCCTCCCCCATTTTACGGCTCGGCATCGCAATGAATAATCCGTTCATTCCTTCTATGATTTTAATGTCATGAACTACAAATTCATTGTCGAAAGTTACTGACACAATGGCCTTCATTTTCCCTTCATCACTATTGATTTTGCGGATGCGAACATCAGTAACCTGCACATTATTCACCACCTTCCCAGTCGTGACTTATAAGATATTACTCTATTCTCTAAACTTTTCTAATTTCCTGCTTTATATTTTGAAAAATTTTGAAAATATCTATATTTTTAAATTAAATCTCTGTTTGGATAGATGGAAATCTCCCCATTCACTTCATCTACCTTTTCTAATATCAACAAAGGAACATAATCTTGTACCACTTTATTGCTCGGCTCCTTTGTAGCAATCATTACCCCTATTCCTTTCACTTGTGCATCAAATTCTTTCATGATATCGATCATTCCCTTTGCCGTTCCGCCACCTTTCATAAAATCATCGATCAATATCACATTGGCTCCATTTTTAATGGCACGCTTCGAGACAGACATCCTCTCAATTTTCCCGCTCGTCCCGGATATATAATTGATGCTCACAGAAGAACCTTCTGTAACCTTGCTGTCTCGCCGCAATATAATCAACGGTACATGAAGCGCATTTGCTGTCATCAATGCAATCGGAATCCCCTTTGTTTCAACGGTTACTACATAATCGATCTGTTCATGCATAAATTGTGTTGCAAAAATCTCCCCTATTTTTCTAACGAGCATCGGATCACAAATAATATCTGCCATATATATGAACGCTCCAGGAATAATACGGCTTGCATCAGAAAGCTTTTCACAAAGAGCAGATAAGATATTCTTTCTCTCTTCTTCACTGACAACAGGTATATATTTAACGCCCCCTGCAGCACCTGAAATCGTTTCTATCTTCCCTAATCCCAATTCCTCCATCATTTTCTTTGCGACAACAATATCCTCACTGATGCTGGATTTCGCTGCGCTAAATTTATTGGTAAAATAGCT
>JAMNXX010000203.1 GCA_023623095.1 Bacillota bacterium
GTAATAAAAATTCTCAACTTCGGTGCATTTCTTGAAATCTTGCCAGGGAAAGAAGGATTGCTGCATATTTCTCAAATCTCGAAGGAGAAAATTCCAAGAGTAGAGGATGTTTTAAAAGTGGGAGATGAAGTTTTAGTGAAAGTAGTGGAAATTGATAAACAAGGAAGGATTAATTTATCCAGAAAAGCGATGCTGATGGAAAGCGAGGGAAAAAAATCACCAAAAGCATAAAAAAACATAAACCCGTACCGGTTTATGTTTTTGTGTTTTTGAGAGGGAATCATTTATGGATAAAAATTTAATCGTACATAAGGGCTGCTTTGGCTTGATTGTTTAAAAAAACTCCAATCCGAATAAATTCATTGCGAGTGAATATGAATTTATTGGGAAAGGAGATGGAATGTATGAAAATATATTTAATATCGAAAAAAAGGATGATAGTTGCCCTACTCGGTATATTTTTTTTGGGTGCGTCGATTTTATTTTTCAATCCAAATAATATCCGCACTGTTTTTTATGAGTCAGAACCAACACCAATCCGGATGGGAAATCCGAATGAGAACAAGATGGCATTTACTTGTAATGTAGATTGGGGAAATGAAGTTATTCCAGATATGTTGAAAATTTTTGAGGAGAAGGGTGTAAAAATTACTTTTTTTGTTACAGGTCGATGGGCGGAAAAATATCCGGATTTGTTAAAACAAATTTATGAAAAAGGACATGAAATTGGAAATCATGCATACAGTCATAAAATGCACAGCCAAATTAGCGAGAATGAAAATTATTTAGAAATTAAAAAAACAGAAGATGTAATTCTACGCGTGCTGGGTATAAAACCTATATATTTTGCTCCTCCATCCGGGGATTATAATTTATCTACTTTAAAAGTTGCTGAAAGTTTAGGGTATAAAACAATTCTATGGAGTATTGATACCATCGATTGGAGAGAAGATTCTACTTCAGCTGTTATCATTCAAAGAGTTATGAAAAAACCCCATAAGGGTGCGATTCTTTTAATGCATCCAAAACCAGCAACGGTTCGAGCGCTTCCTCATTTAATTGATAAGATTCAAGAGGAAGGGATACAGATTGGGACAGTATCTGATTTAATCAAATAATTTCTTTTTCTTGATCATTATCATATATTTCATTATAATTGATTGAGTATAATGTCTTCATTATTAAAAACGGGGAGGAAGAGATGTACCAAAAGTACAGATTAAGTAATGGAATTAGAGTAGTTGTTGAAAAAATCTCTTATATGAAATCTGTTTCATTGGGGATTTGGGTAGGAGCAGGTTCGGCTCATGAGAATTTGAATAATAATGGAATTTCACATTTTATCGAGCATATGTTGTTTAAAGGAACAGAGACAAGAACAGCAAAGGAAATTGCAGAAGCGATAGACAACATCGGCGGACAGCTCAATGCATTTACAAGCAAGGAATGCACTTGCTATTATGCTAAAGTTTTAGATGTGCATATTCACGTTGCAGTCGATGTTTTGACAGACATGCTTTTCCGTTCTACTTTTTTAGATGCAGAAATCGATAAGGAAAAAAGTGTCGTATTAGAAGAAATTAATATGTATGAAGATTCTCCGGAAGATAATGTGCATGACTTGCTTTCGAGCACGGTATTTCGCAAACATCCTTTAGGCCTTCCTATACTGGGGAATTGCGATACGATCAATCGTTTCGATAGAGAACTGCTTACAGGTTACCTTAACCAAAATTATACTGTTGATAATATTGTAATATCTGTGGTTGGAAATTTTAATGAAAAAGAGCTTATCGAATTGCTTGAAGAAAAGTTCCATTATTTTGCCAATCGTTCATTAAAAGAAACAGAAACAGATCTTCCTGTTTTTTCTGCTGATTCATCGACTAAATATAAAGATATTGAGCAAGTCCATTTATGTATCGGATTAGAAGGCGCATCTTTAACGAGCAGCTATTTATATCCTTTGCTCATCATTAATAATATTTTCGGTGGAAGTATGAGTTCCAGACTTTTTCAAAAAATTAGAGAAGATAGGGGGTTAGCATACTCCGTATATTCTTACCTTTCTTCTTATAAGGCTCTTGGCTTATTAACGATATATATCGCTGTCAATCCTTCCCATGTTACTGAGGTATTGGGATTAATTCATAAAGAAATCAAAGATCTTCTTAAAATCGGTTTTACCAATGATGAACTTGAAAAGTCAAAAGAGCAGTTGAAAGGGAGTTATATCTTAGGATTGGAAAGTACAAGCAGCAGAATGGTTGCTATTGGAAAATCGGAATTACTAACAAATCATATTGAAAAACCAAAGGAAGTTTTACAAAAAATCGATCAAGTTACTATGGAGGAAATAGACAGGATCATCCATAAAGTATTTGATTTACAAAAAGCATCGATTGCAGCTGTAGGAAAAATCGATGAAAAACAAAATATGCTCTCTATTCTAAACAATTTTTAAAGAAGATATTAGCACATGCTAGTGTCTTTTTTTACTGCAGATGTTGTTGAAAAGGAGGAAAGTAAAAATGATTCGAATCAAGATCAAAGCCCCAAAAAATACATCTCTTCCTCAGTATGAAACAGTAGGTTCTTCGGGGATGGATGTCCGTGCAAATTTAACACAAGAAATTGTTTTAAAGCCTGGGCAAAGGGCGTTGATTCCTACAGGATTATCTATCGAATTGCCGGAAGGATTCGAGGCACAAATTCGTGCAAGAAGTGGACTGGCCATAAAATATGGCATTGGGTTAGTCAATGGCATCGGAACGATCGACAGCGACTATAGGGGAGAAATTAAGATTCCGCTGATCAACTGGGGAGATGAAGATTTTGTCATTCGACACAATGACAGAATTGCACAATTGGTTGTTTGCCGTTATGAAAGAGTCTTATGGGAGCAGGTAGAGACATTACAAGAAACAGAGCGAGGAAAGGGAGGTTTCGGACATACAGGTACCGATTAGGAATAAATTTCATTTTATAAAAATAGAATAAAAGAGATTGAAAATTTTCAATTTTTTAGAGTGCATCGTATTTTTTATAATCTGGATAATACGATAGAAAACTCTACAGGAAAGGAGAGCGGAGAACC
>JAMNXX010000046.1 GCA_023623095.1 Bacillota bacterium
ATTCTGCATCCTTTGTAAATTTGTAAAGAACAGCATATAAGATCATTGTAATAATCATCGCAATAACGCCGGACGGCAGTCCGTACGGAAGCGGCAACCAGTATTGGAATATCAATCCTAAAACTGCTCCGATTAAGAAGGTTATTACGCCGGTCACTCTATACGGCGGCTGTTTATCAAAGGCTTCGATATCATATTTTTGCTTTTTAATAATAAAATAATCTGCCAAAATCGGGCCTACCAACGGCGGCGCCGCTGCTCCCAATACGGTAATAAAGTCCGCAAAGAAGATTTGATAAAATGCCAGAGAACCTAAGATCGTACCCACAATTCCCGCAATCAAAACCAATTTTCTTCTTTGAACGTTTTTCCCATAGGAAGCAAGTACAGGTCCAGTATACAATGAGTTGCAGTATAATTCCGCATTGTTTGTCGTCCACAAGGAAGCCGTCCAGGCAACAACCCCGATGATGGCCAGCAACAAACTCTTTGTCAGCATCCATTCTACGTAGTTAAACTGCCCTACTGATACGGCTCCTACGTATCCAACCAAATTCAAGAGCGGGTTGGTGAAAATAAAGCAAGCTGCGGCTCCCCAGAAAACAGCAGGGATATTCTTGTTGAATCTGAATAAGTCTACACCCATAACGGCTCCTGCAATCCAGCTTCCTACAACAACCGTCACAGCATTTCCAAGGCCCAATCCTTCTATTTTGCGGGCTTCTTCCAGGAACGCCCCCATGCCGCCTCCTTCTCTCAGCATGCTAATTCCGACAACAAGGGCGATAATTAAAATAACAGGAGCTACAGGAATTGCAATGGCTTCAATTGCCTTAATTCCATAGTAAGCTGTAATGGTAAAAATAAGTCCGCAAATTGCACAAGAAAGGAAAACTTCCAATGTAATCGGAGGAATGTTTTCATACCCAAGGGATGCCGGATCAAATACAATCACGCCTGAGGGATTTCCAACAAAGGAACCCCATATCTGTCCAACCATCCCGGTGATGCTTGCAAACCAGCCCAGCGTCAATAAAGCCATAACCACCATGGGGATATTGGTTCCTTTATACCCGTAGGAATACCGGCTTACAAGCGCCAGACTCATCCCCGTTCGCTGAGCGATAACGCCGAGAAGAGAAGTCAATATAAACAGGTAACCCATCCCCAGCACGATGGACCAAACCGCCAAATGCGGGGGAACGCCCGGCTGTCCTCCGAAACCTGCCAAAACACCTCCTACGAAAAGTCCCGTTACGACGTAACCAAATCCTACCCAAACCATGATTTGGTTAAACGTCGGCCTTCTCTCAGACATCGGCACGGGAGAAAGCATGTGCTCGTCATCTTGCCACTGCTTCTCATTTCTTTCGTCGCTCATAATACACCCTCCTTTTTTTATATAATAAATATTCGAATTCCCCTGGATGCTTTCGCCGCCCCATAGAAATTCGAATATTGATTTTCCTTTTAACCTTCCGTATCTGTTTCACTTTATCAGAGTAAGTGAACCCTTGTTTTAATTTTACCACTTATTTGAATATATGTAAATATATATATTAATTCTATGGAAACTATTTTGTTGACAAGAATCCAATTTTTTTATAATTATATACCCCGATATTACAAAAATACTCTTTATTCTTGTCTTTTATTCCCGCTCCATTGCAAAATTGCTTTTAAAATTCAATGAACCATGTTCAGAAAAAAGAGCAGACGAACCGCCTGCTCTTCCTTTTTTAAATGGATGCAGGATCATCTTCTTCCCCCATGATCACCTCCACGGAATGGGTTTTTCCGTCATCCGTCAAGCGAATCTCTTTTTCCTCTATCCGTTGTCCGTCCAGACTCACAGATTTCACATTTGTATTGACGCCTTCCGGATTTTTGACCGTAATATGATAATCCGTATTCATGTATCGGTACCGGATGTGATATTCTTCCCAGTCCTTAGGTATGCACGGCTGAATGAGAAGTCGATCTCCTTTTTTGATAAATCCTAAAATGGATTCGAGCCCCACTCTGTACATCCAGCCTGCAGCTCCGGTATACCAAGTCCAGCCGCCTCTTCCCACATGCGGATCGGTAGAATATACATCAGCTGCGATCGCATAGGGCTCTACCTTATAAGCAGCACATTCAATCGATGTTCGCGTATGATTGATGGGATTGATTAGGTTGTATAGCTTCCACGCTTTATCTCCTTCTCCCATCAATGCAAAAGCATAAATCACCCAGGTTGCCGCATGGGTATACTGCCCACCGTTTTCCCTGACTCCGGCTACATATCCTTTGATATAGCCCGGATGCAGGTCGCTTTTTTCAAATGGCGGTGTAAACAGCAAAATCATTCCTGCATCCCATCGAATCAGATGGCGTTCCACCGATTCCATCGCTTCTTTGATTCGATCTTCTCTTCCGAGTCCAGAGATCACCGCCCAAGATTGGGCGATAGAATCGATTGTACATTCTTCATTCTCGATGGAGCCAAGAGGGGTTCCGTCGTCAAAATATGCCCTCCGATACCAGCGTCCATCCCATGCATTTTCCTCAATCGCTTGTGCAATCTGGATAGCGGTCTGAACATATCGCTGCCCGCGCTGTGCATCATCCATCTTCTTGCACAATTCTTCAAACTTGAGCAAGATCGTTGCTAAAAACCATCCCAGCCAAACGCTTTCTCCTTTCCCCTTGTTGCCTACTGTACTCATCCCGTCATTCCAATCTCCGGAACCCATCAGCGGGATTCCATGCTCTCCGAATTTTAGAGACCGCTCGATCGCCCGGATGCAGTGTTCATAAACCGAGGCCTTTTCTTCGGCTACCCTGGGAACACCATATCGCTCATCTTCATCTTCCCCAAGGGGCTCATCTAAGAGGAAAGATACTTCCTCTTTTAAAATGCTCCAATCATCTGTATATTTTACATATTCTGCTACAGCCAGCGGAAGCCACAGCAAATCATCTGAGAACCGGGTGCGGATTCCTTTTTCTCCTGCTCCCGGGTGCCACCAGTGCTGAACATCTCCTTCCACGAATTGATGTGCGCTGTGAAGCAAAATCTGATCTCTTAATACCTGAGG
>JAMNXX010000205.1 GCA_023623095.1 Bacillota bacterium
CAGTTCCCCCATGATCTGTCTGAACGCTTCTCTTAAGCGCATGATCGATTGCATCATTCTTCCGGTTTCATCTTGTTTGCGCAAAATCTTTTGAATCTCTTTATCTTCGGACAGTTCCAATTCAGACTTTAGATTCTACATATTCTGCCTAAATCCTCCAATTTTGTATTTTATAATTTTAGGAACATGTTTTTTTCATTGCGCATACTTTATATTAGACATGAAATAGAAGCATATAAGAATCAATATTATTTATAAATCTGAAGGAGGTGCCAATCACATGACTGACAAACGATGCGGTTTTTTTGGAGGCGATAACAGCTTATTGTTTTTCTTTTTACTATTGGTAATTCTATTTTGTGGAGGAATTCCCGGATTTGGTGACTGGGGAAGAAGATGCTAGGAAAATCGAACAGCCGCTCAGCAACACGGCCGTAAACATAAAAACTGCCCTTGAGGCAGTTTTTTATGTTACAAATTCAGGAATATAAGCGCAACTCCCAAAGCGATGGATAAGATAAGTAAAACACCAGTTCCGATTGCGGCCAATTTGTTTTGATGACTCCAATTATATCTTGCAAAGCTTAGCGTATATAGAAAAAACGGAAGTATGCAAATCGCTGCAATATACTTCATCTATTCATTCTCCTCCGATGTTATAATAGGTGAACTCCGAAACTGTCTTCCGGTTCTCCTGATGCGAAATTCGACTTTTGTATTTATTTTTGCATTTTTAAACCGTTTGTCCCAAGCATAATCTTCCCAATCTTGTATTGTAGGAAACTGCCAGATCGCAGTATCAGAAAATTTAAATACATCCACGCCCAAATTTCTACATTTTTGGATTGTCCTGTCTAACTCCTCTTTGATATGCTGTGCAAATACATTTTCCAGTTCTTTTTTAAATTTTCCTTTCTCGTATTCCAGCCTGCTTTGTATCGCAAGGATATCCCCTTCAAGCTTTATTGTAAGATCAATCTCCGGTGATTCTCCTTGAATATTGATCTTTAATTCTGGTTTTTTAGCCAAGTGAACATCTATAGGGATAATGAGTTCAAGGCTCTTCGGGTCGGGTATCGTAAAAAAACCCCTTTCAAACTCACCTCTTGCCATGAGCATCATCCGCGTTTCATCTCCTGTTAATTCAGCGATCATTTTATCTCCATCAAATACCGCACTGCCGAAAAATTCAATTTTCCTTCCACCCTTTCTGGGGAGTTGTCCAGCAGTATAATTCCCCCCGCTCCTATCTTTTGATACCTCTTTGCCAACCTGTTTATTCAAACCTCCAAGCATCACAACAGGTTGATAACCATAGGATTTCATATCTGCATAAAAATCATAAAGGATGCTGTGGGGAAAAAATCCTGTATCTTCGGATTCATTAAATGCAAGTTCCATCGTTTTAGAAAGATTTTTCCCTATAACCGGTTTATTTTCTTTTATAAATTCTTCTGCACTTCCCTTACATACGACAATATGAGCAATGCGCCTAATTTGTCTGTTCCGCACAATCGGAGCGATCATCTCTCCAATTTCTCCTGCTTTTGCAACCTCTTCCGAAATCGCTATCATTTTCGTATGAAAAAAATTCAATTTTCTGGGTATCGAAGTGTTGAGCATCTGCACAGCTGCAAAAAAAGAAGGCGCATCGACGGAAACGACTTCATATTCATCCTGCTGTCCCCCTCCTCCGCCTCCGCTGCTTCCGCCTCCTCCATCTGCACCGGCAGATTTCTCCATCGTAGGAAACTGAAGCGTCAGCCTCCATGTTTTGTCCTCTCCTTTGTCGATACCCATTGCAAATACATAGGCATATTCATCCACCTCCCTGCTGTCATAACAGGAGGCCAGAATCATTGTTGATAGGATATAGATAATGATAGGCACCCATTTTCTAAGCACTTTCTATCAACCCTTTTTTTCGAATCTTGGCTGCAATGAGAGCGATCACAGGAGGGACAAAGAGAAATAGCCAACCATAATTGCGGATAATGTGTACATGCCCAATGACGATATCTTCACTATCTTTTCCAATCATCGTTAGCGCAAATAAAAGAACTGCAAAAGGCAAGATAATAGGCCTAATGTCCTGGATCCGAAATATTTTACAGTATATACTTATCGATGTATAAAAAAATACCAGTGCAGAAATAAATGTGCTGATACTCCAAAGAAAAATAAAAATTGGATCAAATCTCTGAAAAAATCGGCCATATCTGATCAGCCCTGCGAGCTCATACATGGGAGAAGTAAATTCTTGCGCGACAGAATAATGAAATGTCAGCGTGTAAGCAAGGATAGAAAGGGATATAAGAATGCCCGAAAGTCCAATGCTCAAAAATCCTGCTTTTTTTATATGTTGCGTTCCTTGAAGAGATTTGGCCATCACTGCCAAAATAATCACTTCTCCATATCCAGAACTTCTAACCATTCCATGAAGGATCGTCTTTCCCAGTCCATAGCCAAATAAGGGTGCGATGCGGTGAATCTCATAATTTTTAATTCCTGATAGAATCACGACAAGAAAGGCAAAAATCAACACATATCCGACTAACCTTGCAAATCTCGCAATCGGCTCAAACCCTAAAAAACAAAGTGCTGCAATCGTTATGACGAATATTCCGGTAATAAAACTCGGAGGGCTTAAAGGCAATGTATATACCTTTAGCACTTCTGCAAATTCCCTTACCCTTATTGATGTGGTAAATAAAATAAACCCTCCAAGCGATAACGAAAAAATAAATCCCATCAGCCGCCCTACCGATTTTTCATAGGCTTCGATCAAATCTCTATCCGGAAATTCTTTTAGTAGAAGATAAATAAAAGTAAATCCAAGCATCGCCATTGCCGCTGAAATCAAAGTCACATACCATCCTGACGTTCCTACTATTTTCATAAGCGCTGCAGGGCTTGTAAAAAATACTTTCGTAGTAATAGCAATCGTTACAAGATGGATTGCTTCCGATTGCCCGATTTTCCCTTCCTTGATCACGGTTTGTTTCCTCCTTTGTATTGCATCCATCTTCTTATCGGATTTCCCCCTTTTTTCCTATCAAGAGGATTCAACGCATCCGGTCTGCCTTTTTGCATAAAAACAGGCAAAGAAGCGATTACATCCTGATTTGCTCGGGTTTTTGGTGCAATCGGGCTAAAAATAGGGACACCAAAGGATTTGATGCTTACGGACATAACCCCTAGCAGAATTATTCCGGCGGAGATTCCATAAAATCCTGCAATTGCTGCTAGAAAAATAAATCCAAATCTCAAAAGCCTAATTGAAAAAGACAATTCATAGCTGGGTATTGCAAAACTTGCGATACCACCCACGGCAACGACAATGATCAATATCGGACTTACAATCTGTGCAGAAACGGCAGCTTGGCCCAATATCAAAGCCCCGATAATCCCAAGGGTCTGCCCCAAAATCCCAGGTACCCTCAATCCGTCTTCACGTATAAATTCAAATGCCAACTCCATCATCACCAATTCGAGCACAGCAGGAAATGGAATGTTTTCCCTTGAAAATGCAATCGCTGCCAGCAGATCCGTAGGGATCATTTCCTGATGAAAAAGCGTCAATGCAAGATAAAGCCCCGGCAAAAGGAGCGTTATCAATAACGCAAACAGGCGCAAAATTCTTAAAAATGTTGCTGCATGCCATTTTAAAAAATAGTCTTCAGGAGATCGCAGGCATTCCCAAAAATTGATCGGAACGGCGGATGCAAAAGGGGTTCCTTCTACCATAAATATGACTTTCCCGACGATAAGCAATATAGCCGCTCTGTCCGGACGCTCGGTTGTTAGAATTTGTGGGAGCATTCGATAGGGCTGATCTGCAATCATTTCTTCCAGTACGCCTGCTCCCATCACCAAATCGATATCGATGTTTTGAATTCTTCTTTTTACCTCTTTTACGATATTTGGATTTGTAACTTTTTCCATGTAAAGGACAGCACAGCTGATTTGACTTTTTTTCCCAATAGGTAAAAATTCCACAATCAGATCTTCATTTCTTACGATTTTCCGAATCAGAGATATATTCGTCCTCAAATTTTCATTAAATCCCTCATGGGGTCCTCGAATCACATTTTCTGTTTTAGGAGCCTCAATGCCTCTTTTCTCATATCCTTGACTTTCTATAAGCAGGCATTCTTCATACCCATCAATAAAAAGAGCAGTTCCTCCATCTAAAACTTTTTTGATGATATTTCTAAATTCTTTTTCTTTTTTGGCTTGATTGATCGCCAATACATTGTTCCATATATAATCTATCAATTCCCCTTTTTTATGTCTTTTTAAATATTCAGCTGTATGTTCAGGCATCAAAAGCGGACGCAATATAAAATCGTTGATGGTAGTGCCATCCGCCATCTCTTCTATAAAAACAATAAATGCTCCAATCTTTTCTTCTAACTTAAATTCTCTAATTAAAATATCTTGATTTTTAGGCACATTGAGTTGCTGCTTGATTTTCGCTAAATTTACACCGATATCCTTGCTTAATCTTTCCTCGATAGCAGATTCAACATGAGTAGCACTATTATTTTCTTGGCTGGCTTTTTCATCCGCTCCTTCCAGCAGCTCGAATTCTTCCCTCTGATTTGCTTTATATGTAAAAAAACTATTTAAATTTTTGAAAATTCCTGCCACACCTATTTCCCCGTTTCCTTGCCCTTTATTCAGTGTCCTAGCTATTATCTGCCTTCATCACCAAAGTTATTCCTTTCAGAACAAAAATTCCACATTTCGTCTATTAACCGGCCGGATCAAAAATGAAAAATAAATTGCCCTAAATGTAAAAATAATAGAAGCAATTATGTGATATGATATTGATAAAATTTTAAAAGGTAATGAAAGAATGGTAAGTCCTATGGATATGGCAGAAGCACATGTCTTCGGGCTTCAACCCCGCTGGATAAATCGATCGAACAACCAATTCGATAAATTGAATGTTCATCCCGACATTATTGTTAAAGATTGAAAGCAGCTCATCGAATGGATACATGCATAAAAAATTTTTATTTGTTAGTTACGGCAAAAAATTTGCGTGTTTTTACAAGGTTTTATAAAAATATTTTTGAGCATGAAAAATGGCTAGAATGTTGATTTCTAGCCATTTCTTTTGGTGGAGATAAGGGGATTCGAACCCCTGACCTCTTGACTGCCAGTCAAGCGCGCTCCCAACTGCGCTATATCCCCATATTTTATTTTGCTTCTCCTAAACAGCGAACTTAGAAAAAGTATTTTCAAATACGCTCTAGCCAAACTCTATTTCTTATTCCGATCAATTGCCTCAATAGAAGCATTTTTTCATTTTGCTAAACTTAAAATATTCTGCTGCTCTTAAAAAAATGGTGGGGTTAACTGGGCTCGAACCAGTGACCTCCACGATGTCAACGTGGCACTCTAGCCTGCTGAGCTATAACCCCACATCCTACAAGTTCTATTGTACATGATCTTTCATTGATTTTCAATAACGAATTTACATTTTCTCCACAGAGATTGATAATTTTTTTATCGTTTCTTGCATATCGAAAGGCATCGGGGCTCTTGCCTCTATCCGTTCCTTCGTCCTCGGGTGGATAAATGCCAGGAATTCCGCATGCAGTGCCTGTCTGTCGATAAGCACTTTCTCTTCAGAACCATATAGTGCATCCCCGATCAGCGGATGCCCAATATGCGCCATATGCACGCGTATCTGATGGGTTCTTCCTGTCTCCAAAGAAACCCTGATCAGCGTTGCTTCTTTCCCAAATCGAGAAAGAACTTGATAATGCGTAATAGAGGGTTGCCCTTCCGGACAAACTTTCCTCCGTATGTCTTCCGGATCGGGTCTTCCAATCGGTTCGTCAATCGTTCCCCGATCTTCTGAAATTATTCCTTCTACAATCGCTATATACTGTTTTTGAATCAAATTTTGCTGCATCTGTTTGGAAAGCACTTGTTGTATATAGGGATTTTTCGCAACAATGATCAAACCCGAAGTATCTCGATCCAATCTGTTTACAAAACGAATTTTAAAAATTTCTCCCTTCTCTTGCATATAATAAACAATTGCATTTGCCATGGTCCCGTTTGGATGGCCTTTCGTCGGATGGACGACAATACCAGGTTCTTTGTTGATGAGCAATAAATCCATGTCTTCATAAATGACTTGAATCGGAATATTCTCCGCTTCAAACTGATTGGCTTCTTCCTCCATGATCACCTGCACCCGGTCTCCTTTTCTCATTTTCGCATGAAAAGGGATCTGGTTTCCGTTTACGAAAATCGTCTTATTTCTTTTTAATCTTCGAACGAGCCGGCTCGATAATTTCATATGATCGTATAGGATTTCTTTTAAGGAAAGGCCTTCATATTCCTCGGTTATATCAAAAACCAATGTATGAGCGCTTGTATTTAATTCTTCTTTTTTCATGAAATTCACCTGCTGTTGTATTTGATTTGCAAAAAATATCATCTGTTTCTTTTCTATTCAATATTAAAGCTAGTTTTTCTTTTTTGTTAATCATTTTATTTTCATTTTGATTCGGTATACATAAATCCTGCTTCTTTTATGATATACTAAAGATACATTTCCTGTTTTAATATATCCAAAAATGCCTCGAATTTACGATCTTTTTTCTTTCATTCATACTGATAGGAAGCACCTTGACTCCTATTCATCATGCACTGTAGAGCATAGGCTACAAATCAACCATTATATAAAAATAGAATTGAGGAAGGTAAGATGCTTGATAATCAAACTCACGTGATCAATATTGTAACAAACGAAAAACCCGTTTCTAAAGAAACGAGCAGGATTTTAAAACAAAAGCTTGAAAAAAACGGATACTATATTCCCAATGAATTTGATTACAATGCCGATCTCATTATTTGTATCGGCGGGGACGGCTCTTTTTTGCATACGCTTCATACATATAATTTCCCCAATATCCCTATCATCGGAATCAATACAGGTCATCTGGGATTTTTTCAAGAATTAAGCCCCTATCAGCTGGATGAATTTATCTTTCGCTATGAAAAAGGAGATTATATCATACAGGAATTATATGCCGTAGGCGCATCGGTGCGTACGAGAACAAGCTGCACGGAAGTATTAGGGATCAATGAGGTCGTCATCAAAGGAAACAAATCGCGAACCGTCCATTTGAATATCTCTTTAGATGATAGTTTCCTACAGCGATTTAGCGGAGATGGAATCCTCGTTTCCACCCCTGCAGGCAGTACGGCCTATAACTATTCTTTGGGGGGAAGCATCGTGGATCCGAAATTGAGTCTGCTGCAGATCACTCCTATTGCTCCGATGAATACGACTGCATATCGCTCTTTTACATCGAGCGTGATCGTGAATCCTCAAATGACCATCAAAGTCTATCCGGAATATACATTTGAAAATTCTCTCCTGATTATTACCGATGGTGTAGAATATAAATACAACGAAATCACCGAAATCTCTCTAAAAATGTCTGATGTGAAAGCACAGCTGCTTCGCTTGAAGGATTATGATTTTTGGAACAAGGTAAAAGAAAAATTTCTATAAATTTTGTCAAATATGATAATGAAGGATTAATTCCGAACCGGTAGATTTTTCATTGACAATGATAAAATGACCATACTGTTCTTCACAGTATTCTGCCAATTCCCTGTGTGTACATTTTCTTTCTTTGATTTCCAAAATATCAACCATGGCTTCTTTCCAGCCGTATTTTTTTAGCTTTTTAATCGAATCATAGCGAATCAGTTCCATTGGTAAAGAACCAAAAACATTTCCTTTGATGACCTCATGGCTTTTCCAAAATTGATTATGAATATCCAGTGACCTGGTGTTTTGGAGTTCATAAGTTCTTTGACGAGCAAATTCTTCTAAATAGCTGCCTTCATAATAATCTTTTTTTAATACAGGCTTATATAAAAATATAATTTGATTGATCCGCTCCACATCAATACCACAAAGTATTTTTGGGGTTCCTTTTATATTCTCTTTCATCCGATTGCAAAATAAAATGATTTCATCGAGCAGCTGCTGTACATGCTTTTTGTTTCCAAATTCAAATGCTTTTTTTAATTCGTCTATCCGTTTTTGTATATTATAGATGTCGTTCTTCATCAAAATCCCCTTCCACATCGCAATGTAGTCTTCTTCTTATTATAACATTAAAGCAAATGATTGTATGTTGTTCCGAATAAAATTAGAAAGAAATAGGTCGTTTTCAGTAATATTTTGCTTATGCAAAATTGACCAAAAACAGCAAAATGATTTTAAAAATAATTGCTATCTCAAATGGAAAGGATGGAATCAAACAGATGAATTTTATAGGCGTAGGCGGTCTTTTGTATTGGAACGATTCTTTTTTACTTGTAAGGCATACTTACGGGGAGTACAAAGGAATGTGGATTCTTCCCGGCGGACATGTGGACACCGGTGAGCACATCGACGATGCCATCGTCCGAGAATTTAAAGAAGAAACAAACCTCACTGTTCGCCCCAAAGGGGTCATTGCCGTTCGCTCAAGGATTCGGAATGAATCCTGCACGGACTGCTATGTGGTCTTTTCTTTGGAATATATAGAAGGTCAGTTAAAAAGCGATGGTTTTGAAATCGACGCAGCCCAATTCTTCACCCTGGAGGAAGTTCTAAAACTGGATCCTATCGTCCCATTATCAAAGATACTGATCCAATCCTATGCTCAAAAAAAGCTCTCTATTTTGCATCGTTCACAACAAATTCCTTATACGTTGGACAATCGGGAATTAAAATTGTATTTGTAAATCAATCACAGATAAGGAGGAGCTATGAAAAAAGCAGTTTTTTTAGACAGAGACGGCGTCATTAATGACAATAAACATCCGATCAATCATCCTGATGATCTCATATTTTTTCCATGGACCTTTGAAGCCCTTAGAATGCTCAATGAGCTAAACCTTCCATTATTTATCGTTACCAATCAGGGAGGCATCGAAATGGGATATTTTTCAGAAAGGGATCTGCACCGCATCCACGAAAAAATGCTTCAGGAACTTCAATCCCACGGAATCACGATCGATGATATCGCCTACTGTCCCCATTTTCGCACAAAGTGTGAATGCAGAAAACCAGCCGCAGGTATGCTCACAGCTCTCGCCGAGAAACATCATATCGATCTGCATTCTTCTTATATGGTAGGGGATCGGGATATGGACATTCAAGCAGGAAAACGGGCCGGATGTATCAGCATAAAAATTGGTTCCCCTCATGGGGAAGCAGACTATTGCGTGGACAACTTGTTAGAAGCTGCAAAATTGATCTCGTCTCTCGAGAAATAAGGTGAAACGAAAACTCCGTTGCCTACTTTTCTCAACAAAGTTTTCGTTTCACCATATCGCGTTTTCCCCTATTCAAATCCTATGATTTTTTCAATATGATTGGAGTACTTCTATGGAGTCTCCTTTCCTGATCTTGCCGCCCTTGATTACCCTCGTAAATATTCCTTCCCTTGGCATAATGCATTGCCCGACCTGCTGCTTAATCGCACAACCATCATGACATTCTTTTCCGATCTGCGTGATTTCTTGAACGGTTTCCCCTATCTTCAGCTTCGTGCCTACCGGGAGCTCACACAATATAATTCCTTCCGTCGTGATATTTTCAGCAAACTTACCGCTGCATAATCCTTGAATTCCCATTTCCTTCATTTTATCGATGCTTTCTTTTGCTAGCAAGCTTACCTGTCGGTGCCATTTCCCTGCATGGGCATCCCCTACCAAACCATGACCTTCTTGGAAAATTCCTTCTTCAATGGTTGTTTTAATCTCTCCTTTTTTTTCGCTGATATTGATGGCAATGACTTTACCTTTCATGCATTTCCTCCTCCCTTATATACGTACCTGATTTTCCGCCAGTCTTTTTCACAAGCCGAATATCCGTAATGATCATACTTTTATCTACTGCTTTGCACATATCATATATTGTTAAAGCAGCGATAGATACCGCATTTAATGCTTCCATCTCAACTCCGGTTTTTCCGATTGTCTTCACGGTCGCCTCGATATGAATCATCGATCGCTCTTCATCGATTTCAAAGTCCATTTCCACGCCTGTGATAAAAAGCGGATGGCACATGGGAATATTTTCGCTCGTTCTTTTGGCCCCCATAATCCCTGCCACTTGTGCCACAGAGAGGACATCGCCTTTTTTTATCGTACCTTTTTGTATTCTCTCCAGTACGACCGGGGATAATTGAATGGAGCCTCTTGCGACTGCAATTCTCTCCGTATCTTGTTTTCCTCCTACATCGACCATTTTCGGCCTTCCTTTTTCATCTAAATGGGTCAGCATTTCTCAGCCTCCTATTTGTATCATATCTCGTATGATCGGCTCATGATCCCTTTCATTCAACGTATGCTGCATCGGTTTTAATAAGATTGCCTCCTTTATCACATTCTCTATGCTCGATGGTGTTCCTTCCGTTCTTAAAATTTGCTTTATATCGATTTCCTGATTAGAATGCAAGCAGGGTTTGAGCTTTCCGTCTGCTGTCATTCGGATGCGGTTGCAATACATACAAAAATGGCTGCTGATCGGATTGATCAATCCGATTTTCCCCTTTGCTCCAGGCAGCTTATAATAACGTGCGGGGCTGCTCCGATCTTCTGGCTCCAGCGGAATCAGCTCCTTCAATTTCATTTTCACAAATTCATTTGAAACAAAATTGTTTTTCGCCCATGAAGCCGCTTGCCCGATCGGCATTAATTCGATGAACCGAATTTCGATCGGCTCTTCCATCGTCCACATTGCAAAATCTAAAATTTCATCCGAATTCAACTCATCAATCAATACGACATTTAATTTGATAGGAAACAGCCCTTCCTCTTTTGCTGCTTCGATCCCCTGCAGCACTTCTTTTAAATTCCCTCCTCGGGTAATCCTTCGGTATTTTTCTTCATCAAGGGAATCTAAGCTGATATTCACCCGATTTAAACCTGCTTTTTTCAGATCTTTTGCATATTTTTTCAACAATATCCCATTCGTGGTCATAGCCAGATCTTGAATCGCTTCAATCTGGGATATCCTTTCGATCAGCCCAATGATTCCCTTTCTTATCAGGGGTTCTCCGCCTGTTATCCGTATTTTATGGATCCCCAATGCAACGCATGCTTCGACTACTTGATAAATTTCTTCAAGCGTTAATAAATCTTCATGCCGCTTTTTCACAACACCTTCTTCAGGCATGCAATATTGGCATCTTAAATTGCACAGATCGGTAACCGAAATCCTGAGATAATTGATATCCCGTTTTCGTCTATCCTTCAATCGATATCGCCCCCTGTTTTCTAAATTTAAATCGACACAAGCCGTTGCTGCAAACCTCGACGAAAGGGCATTCGATTTTGAGGTTTTGAATTTTCCATTCTTATATATACAATCTTTGATATGAAAATGGGATATGGAGCCTTTTTAGGATGATATCAGAACAACTTTCCCAATATCCTCTATCCCGTATCCGCCCATGTTCCTGATCGTCTCCTTAAACGCTTCCGATTGGAGCGTTTTAATGAAAGTTTTGATCATATCCGTATCTAAATATTTCACAGGAATCGCAAAATCATATTCTTCTTCTCCAATGGGGATAAAATCCAAGTTCATCGCCTTCGCTGCTGATAATACCCCCACACCGACATCTGCAGAGCCGGAGGCAACTGCAGCAGCTACCGCCATATGTGTCATCATTTCCCTATCATAACCGATGACATCATTGGGATCAATATTTCTTTTTCGCAATTCGTAATCCAATAATATCCTCGTGCCTGCACCCCTTTGCCTGTTGACAAAAGTGATATCTTTTCTGGAAATATCTTCAAAACTTCGGATGTTCTTTGGATTTCCTGCTTGGACAATAAATCCCTGTATTCTTTTTACTCCTTTGATCAATGCCATATCCATATCTGGCAAATATCTTTTGATATAAGAAAGATTGTATTCCCCTGTTCGTTCATCCAATAAATGAATGGGCGCCAGGTGAGCTTCTCCTCTCCTTAATGCCATGATTCCTCCCATGCTTCCCACATGTGCCGAAGATAAATGATACCCTTCATCTGATTTTTGAAGTGCATCTTCAATCATGTCTAAAATGAGGTCATGGCTGCCAATAGAAACGATTGTCGACTCGATTTCCTCTAGTTCTTTCAGCAGTTCCACTTCTATTGTTTCCCCTGCTTCAACTCCTTCGCTGTTTTGAGGAATAAAAAAAACCCCATCCGCGCGTACTAGGGACATGGTCACTCCGGCTCCGCGGCTGAGCGGTGTCGCAATCAATCTTTCACCTACACGCCCCAATTTGATTCGAACATATTCTTTATGCTGCAAGGAAGAAATCATCCGTTTCGATGCAATCGCTTCTACTTTCCTTCTGGGGATCATTTTTTGCCTTAAAAATTTTTGAATGATCGGCTTTACGAAGGTTTCAAATACAAAATATGCTGAAACAGGATATCCTGGAATTCCAATCACAGGCTTCCCTTCAATCGTTCCTAATATGGTCGGCTTTCCCGGTTTTGTTGCAATCCCATGTACAAATACCTCTCCCAACTCTCTGATTAAATGAACCGTATAATCTTCGGAACCGGCGGAAGATCCTGCGCCGATAATTACCAAATCATTTTCTGCTACGACTCTGGCAATATTTTTCTTTAATTCATCATAATCATCCGGAACCGTTGAATATCGGTTCGGCTGTCCTCCCAATTCCTTTACCAGCGCCTCAAAAACCCTTGAATTGGATTCAATTATCTTGCCAATTTCTATCGCTTCTCCCGGCTCAATGATTTCTGTTCCGGTAGGTAAAATACCAACTTTCGGTTTTTGGTAAACCTCTATTTTTGTAATCCCACCGCTTAACAGCGCTCCGATATCTACCGGTCTGATTCGATGGTTGGCAGGCACGATCATTTCATGCGCAACAATATCCTCTCCAATCGGCCGGATATGCTGCCAAGGGGATGCACTCTTGATAATCTCTACGCAATCTTTCTCGACTTCTACAATATCTTCAATCATGATCACAGCGTCGAAATCTTCAGGGATTGGATCTCCTGTATCCACATCGATAAAATCTTTTCCGCGAAACAAATGAACTGGATTGGTTTCTGAAGCTCCAAATGTTTTTTCTGCCTTTACGGCTATTCCATCCATAGCGGCTGCATTGTAATTTGGGGATGAATATTTAGCAAATACCGGACTGCTCGTTATTCTTTGGTGAGAATGAATCACTTCAATCCATTCTGTTTTGTGGTTTTCAAAATTTTTCTCAATCGCTTGAAGATACGTTCTCAAAGCTTCTTCTGCATCAACGTTGGATAAGTAAATATTTCGATTGATTTTCACTCATCTCAACCTCTTTCATTTTAAGTTTTTATATACTATAGAAGCACGACTTCTACCTTTTCCCCCTTTTGAATCCCTTCTTGATTCTGACCGATTCGGATATATCCTTGTGCTTTCATCCACAATGAGATCGCCCCTGATTTTCCATGAATCGGTCTGGCGATATATTGTTGTTCATTATTTTTTTCTAAAGCTACCATCTGATATGTTTCTTTTCCCGGTGAAGCATGAATATTTGCATCGCAA
This sequence comes from Bacillota bacterium, assembly GCA_023623095.1. Taxonomy (GTDB): domain Bacteria; phylum Bacillota; class Clostridia; order Peptostreptococcales; family Thermotaleaceae; genus JAMNXX01. The sequence continues at coordinate 13,613 of JAMNXX010000205.1, forward strand.
ATTGCCTGTATCAAAATATCTTCTCGATTGCTTCTGAAAAATCCTTTATTCAGCAGATATTCCACGATCACTTTGAAAATCATCATTGCAGAAATGGGATGCCCTGGAAGTCCAAAAATCGGTATGCCGGCAGCCTTTCCAATGATCGTCGGCTTTCCTGGTTTGATCGCAAGCCCATGCACAAAAACTCCCGGTTCTCCCAAAGAATCGATGACCTGTGCCGTCATGTCTTTTATCCCGGCAGAACTGCCGCCTGAAATTAAAATCAAATCACTTTCTTTTGCAGCATGCTGAACGGCTTCTGTCAATTTTTGAAAATCATCCTCTACAATCGCTTGATAGCAAACCGCTCCCCCTGCTTCTTCCACCATTGCAGACAAAGTATACGTGTTGATATCTCGAATCTGCCCAAACTCCACTTTTTCTCCAGGACAGACCAGTTCATCCCCCGTGGAAAGAATCCCTACTTTCGGTTTTCGAAAAACATTGATTTCAGCTATCCCTACTGCTGCTAAAAATCCAATATCCTGCGGCTTTAATTTTTTTCCCTTAGAAAGGATATGCTCTCCTTTCTTCACATCATCTCCCCTGCGGATAATCCCATCTCCAGGCGCAATAGAATCATATACTGCAATGGTATATTCATCGAGATGTTCCACATACTCAATCATCACCATCCCATCTGCCCCTTCCGGAATCATCCCCCCCGTAGGGACATAAGCCGCTTTGCCGGAATCAATATGAAGCGCTGTATCTTTTCCGATATCTACTTTCCCGATCACATCTAAAAAAACAGGCAGGCTTTCCCCTGCCCCAAACGTATCTTTTGAAAGCAATGCATATCCATCTACCGTAGCTCGATCGAATTCGGGAAGATCGATAGGAGAATCAACATCTTCTGCTAATATCCTTCCTACAGCATTGTGAAGGGGAATTTTTTCTGTCTTTAAAAAAAAATCCTGAAAATGCATATCCATTTTATTTTTCGCTTCTTCGATCGTATCGACCTTTAATAATTTCATCGTTTTTCCTCCTCTGTCAAATCAATAGTTCCCCTTGAATGAAAGCTGAAGTTTCCGGTTCTTGTGCATGATAAAGAATTCGACGAGCATCTCCCTTTTCCTTTATTTTTCCCCGATACATAAACGCAATTTCTTTACACAACCTCCTTGCCTGCTGCAAATTATGGGTTACGATGA
>JAMNXX010000017.1 GCA_023623095.1 Bacillota bacterium
CGTGCTTTGGAATCGGATATCCTTTGATGATATTATTGGAAAAATACCAATATAAGATTTTTAAAAATAAATAATGTAATGGATATGGTTTTCTATACCAATAGCCCCATTCGTTTCCTTTGTTTTTAGCGGTTTAGATCATTCTAAGAATATCAGCTGCTATAGGAAAGAATTTGGGGCGTTTGTTTTATGGATATTAAATTAATAAAATATTTTAAAATCGCAATAAGAAGGTTATAAGAATGGAACAATAATAAAAGCGAGATAGAAAGTGTCTGGATAAGGAGAAGGAAAAGCATGAAGAAAGAAGAACGAAAAATACACAGGATTTATTATCAAGAAAAAGAAATTATATTGGCAGGCATGAGCTATGTATCCGATGAAAGTGCGGAAATCATAGAGAAGATTTTAGATACAGAACAACCCGATACCATATGTTTAGGATTAGATACAAATCGGTATTATATCATATCGGATAAACAGCGGTGGAAAAATACAGATATTATTCAGATCCTTAAAAGCAAGAAGCTCCTATTTCTTTTTATCCATTTAATACTTATTTCTTTTCAAAAGCGAGTTGGAAAACAGCTCAAGGCCCGTACTGAGGAAGAGATCATTGAAACGGTTGTCCAGACAAGAAAAGTAGGAGCAGGACTGGTTTTGGTAGATCGAGATATTCGGATCACATTTCGCAGATTGTGGAATATGGTGGGGCTCAAAGGAAAAATACTTTTGATCATCGAATTGGTGATCGGTTTGTTTAGCCGCAAGCCGATTCTAGGGGAAGATTTGGAACGGCTCCAGAGGGAAGGCATCTTGATGTTGGTTTTCAAAAAATTTGCCAAGTCTTTTTCCCAGTTTAAAAAGGTTTTTATTGATGAAAGAAATCAATTTTTATCCCAAAAGATTCGGGAAGCTCCAGGGAAAAAAATTGTAGCCATCGTAGGGGAGGAAGATATTCCGGGGATTAAAGAAGAAATGAATAAAGAACAAGATATAGAGATGCTGAGCAGAGTTCCAAGCCGACCGCGCCTTCTGTTAGCGTTTGCATTTTTAATTCCGATACTGCTTATCGGAGTCATCGGATCGACTTTTACGATTAGCCATTCTGCAGGTTTTCGTCAAATGAGCAGCTGGATATTGTGGAATGGGATCCTTTCCAGCATCGGTGCTGCTGCAGGTTTTGCCCATCCGATCACCGTGGCGACTGCTTTTTTTGCATCTCCGATCACTTCCTTTCTGCCCTTGATCAGCATTTCGGGAGTCGTATTGATTTTGGAAATCATGATAAGGCGTCCTACCGTCGGAGATTTTGAAAAACTGGCGGAAGGAACATTCACAGTGAAAGGGCTTTGGAAAAACAAAGTGACGCGTATTCTTCTGGCAGCAGGATTGGCGAATGCAGGGAGCATTGTAGGAAGCCTTCTGAGTAGCGCACATATTATTCAGCTGTTTATGAAAGTGCATTAGGACAGAAAATGGCTGGCATAGAATGTCAAAATGATGCAAAAAGAAGCAGGGGGCAGAGAGGAAGAAAGCTTTCCGGCTGTCCCCAAGATGGAGATTGTTTAAAATAGTCTGAAGATTACCCCAAAAGAAGATCTTCTATGGAGGGTTTTCTTTTTTTATGAAGAAATTTATACTATATGGCAAACTGTGTCATGAGGAATGATTATAAAAAGGGGAAATATGCGATGCGTTTAATTTGTGAGTTTGGCTTTGATGGAATATTGACATTACCTATCCATTATAACCATTTATTGCAGGGATTCATTTACAAAAACTTGACAGATGATGCCTTAAGAACGTTTTTGCACGAAGTGGGATTTCAAAAAGGAAAGCGGAGTTATAAACTTTTCACATATTCCAGGATTTTAGGAAAAAGCAGATTTAATCCAGAAGAAAAAACGATTTCTTTTTACTCTCCTATACGATTACATATCTCTTCTTTCGTCGATAAATTTATCCAGGATCTGAGCAATACTTTTTTCAAATCCAATTATCTGTTTTTAGGAGAAAAAGAGGTTGAGCTGCGAAGCATCATGGTGAAAGAATTTTCTTTAAAAGAACCAAAAATAGAAATCAGAATGCTCTCTCCTCTTGTTACTTATCGTACTGCAGAAATAGACAGGAAAAACAAAACGATATATTTTTCTCCCAGAGATTTGGAGTTTTCAGAACAAGTTCGGCAGAATTTATTAAGAAAATATATGGTGGTTTATGGGAAAGAACCAGAAGATGACGCTTTTCGGATCGATTATATCGGAAGAAAAGAACCCAAATTGAGCATTATCCGGTATCACAATACGATCATCAAAGGTTATAACGGACATTATTTGCTGCAGGGCAACCCGGAATTGATTCGACTTGGTTATTTCACGGGATTGGGAAGCAAAAATAGCCAAGGGTTTGGATGTTTTGAGGAAATAAATAGTTGAAATTAATCCTATGAGGTTCAAAAAATCCAAAGGCGAAGTTAGTTCTTGTGTGCATGAGCGTCGTTTACAATTGAGATAAGACAAAAAGAAGGATCGTGTACACGATCCTTCTTTTTGATGGAGTCCTTATAGGTAGGCTTGATAGCAGTTGCTATCACATAAAAAAATACACATTTCAATTCCTTATAGGTAGGCTGTGCTGAGTCAAATTTATATTTGATATTATATATAAGTTTTTAAAAATAGTCTATGGAAAGACTTGACAATTTCTATAAAATAGAATACTATATTTTTAAACACATATACATCAAAAATTACACTAAAAAGGGAGGTGCCAGAATGAATTTGCCCAAACTGACCGCTTATATTGGAGAGAATGCTTTAGATGAGCATAGGGATGAATTTCAATCAATAGTTAAGCAAGTAAAACCGGTAAAACAAGATGAACAGGCTTATATCGTTTCAATGATTTTCGATTATCAATCAGATCAAATAAATTTTGAGCTTTATAGCAAACTATCTCAAAATTCTCCTTATAATTTGTATTTTTTCGGAAATAATAGTGCGGCTTCTTTCCAATATTATCTTGTCAGAGAAACGAAATCTCTTTCTTAT
>JAMNXX010000215.1 GCA_023623095.1 Bacillota bacterium
CTTGCGTTTCTATTTCTGCCTTCTGTTGAAGATAATCTTTTAATTTTTGCTCATAGAGGAGCTTCTTTTTTTTCGCATAATCGGTATAATTTCCTGTATAGGCGGTAAGCTGCCTATTTTCAATTTCGTAAATTTTTTCTGTAATTTTATCTAAGAAATACCGATCATGAGAGATCAGCAGTATGGTTCCAGGATAAAATTTTAAAAAAGATTCAAGCCATTCAATTCCTTCAATATCCAAGTGATTAGTCGGCTCATCCAGAAGCAGAATATTTGGATTTTCCAGAAGCAATTTTGCTAGGCTCAGCCGGGATTTCTGCCCACCGCTTAATTGTTCGACGGGTTTAGAAAATTCCTCTTCAGAAAAACCCAGCCCACTTAGTATGCCGCGTATTTCACTTTGATATCCATATCCATTTTTTTGTTCAAATTCTTCTAGTTTTTGTGCATAAGTTTTCATTAAATTGTCTAAGTTTTTAGAAGGAGCTTCTGTACTTTTTTTTGCAATTGTTTGTTCCAGTTGGCGGAGTTCCTTTTCCAATGTGATTAAATTTTCAAATGCACACAAGGCTTCATCCCAGACGGTATTTTCACTGGAAAAGAGAGGGGTTTGCTCTAAGTATCCGATAGTCGTATTTTTGGAGATATAGATTTCTCCTTTATCATGAGGCAGAATTCCTGCAATGATTTTTAAAAGGGTAGATTTTCCTGAACCATTTGCTCCAATGATACCGATTTTTTCTCCAGCGTTGACCGTAAATGAGATATTTTCTAAAATCGTATCCACACCAAAGGATTTCTGAATCTGATTACATGATAAGACGATCATAAGTTGCCTCCTGTAGATTTTAAAACCAAAAAAGTTATCCAGAATCTATCTGCTGGAATCGTTTCTTGTACTTTTTTTTATTGTATCAAAAAAAATATAAGAATTAAATCTGTACAAAGAACAGTTTTTTGTTATAATATTTGTTATCAAAGCTTAAAAGCTTCTCTGAATTGAAGAATTTGACATATTTATCACAAAGTGATATAATGTAGAACAAACTAGATATAGGAGAAGATGAGGAATGGAAAGAGATCATTCAAAAATTTCAATGGCAGTTATCAGAAGATTGCCGAAATACAGACGATATTTAGAAGAACTGCTGAACAATGATATTCATAGGATATCTTCCAATGAATTGAGCAAAATGACTGGTTTTACTGCCTCTCAAATCAGACAGGATTTAAATAATTTTGGCGGGTTTGGACAGCAAGGCTATGGCTACAACGTAGAAGCATTGTATGAGGAAATCGGAAAGATTCTAGGATTGGATCGAGAATATGAAACCGTTATCGTTGGAGCTGGGAACTTGGGTCAGGCGATCGTAAATTATACGAATTTTGAAAAATCCGGTTTCAAAATGAGAGCCATGTTTGATGTAAACCCGAAATTGATTGGATTAAAAATACGGGATATCGAGATCAAAGATGCGGATGAGCTCGAAACATTTGTCAGGGAAAACAATATCGATATCGGAATTATTTGTACAACTAAAGAGCAGGCGCAGATTGTAGCAGATCAGCTTGTCAGAGGAAATATACGCGGCATCTGGAATTTTGCACCTGCAGATTTGCAAGTTCCTGATCATGTCATGCTGGAAAATGTGCATTTGAGCGAGAGTTTATTTACATTGTCTTATTTATTAAAATCCCAAAGCGAAGACGAAGAAAGATAAATTTGATGCACCGGACAGTGTTCACAAAAGGGGACACTGTACATAATTTCGAACAAATTAACATATAATTAACAATCTAGTTGGATAAGGAGAACGGTTCCAAAATTCGAGTGTATGGAATCCTGTACATTCGGATTTTGGAATTCTTTTTTTGTGCAATATTACGAAGCAAAATCTCATCATCCTTTCCAATTTTGTCCTTTTCAGGGACCGGTTTTTAAATAAAGATTGATTTTACTTTAAAATTGCCTAAAAATGCGCTTAAAATTTGTTAAAAAAACTCCAATCCAAAAAAGTTGGCACGAATTATGCATTAAAAACGATTGAATCTGTGAAGAAAATATCAATTTTTCTTTCAAATATAGGCAAGGAGGGAATCTATGTGAATTTTCAATTGACCAAAGAACAAGAAATGGTAAGAAAAATGGTCAGAGATTTTGCTGAGAATGAAGTAAAGCCTCTGGCGGCAGAAGTAGACGAAACAGAAAGGTTTCCTATGGAGACTGTCAGGAAAATGCAACAGTATGGTATGATGGGTGTATTTATTCCGAAAGAGTATGGTGGCTCTGGCGGAGATGAAATTGCCTATGCGATTACCGTAGAGGAATTATCCAGAGTGTGTGCGACGACAGGTGTTATCTGCTCTGCACATTCTTCATTAGCATGTTGGCCAATCTGGAAGTATGGAACTGAAGAACAAAAACAAAAATATTTGGTTCCATTGGCAAGCGGACAAAAAATTGGTGCATTCGGTTTGACAGAGCCCAATGCAGGAACTGATGCAGCAGGACAACAAACGAAAGCTGTCCTTGAAGGGGATCATTGGGTACTGAATGGAACAAAGATCTTTATTACAAACGGTGGAGAAGCAGACATCTATGTGGTTATGGCAATGACAGACAAGTCAAAAGGAACAAGAGGAATCAGCTCTTTCATTGTTGAAAAAGGAATGCCAGGATTCAGCATTGGTAAAAAAGAAAATAAAATGGGGATCCGCGGCTCAGCAACGACAGAATTAGTTTTTGAAGATTGTATCGTTCCGAAAGAAAATCTACTAGGTGAAATCGGAGAAGGGTTCAAAATTGCGATGAGCACACTGGATGGAGGCCGAATCGGAATTGCGGCTCAGGCATTAGGAATTGCTCAAGGCGCATTGGATGAAACGGTTGCTTATATGAAACAAAGAGAACAGTTCGGAAGACCGCTTTGCAAATTCCAAGCATTGCAATTTGAAGTTGCAGATATGGAAACACGGGTTCAAGCCGCAAGGCTGCTTGTCTATAACGCAGCATGGAAGAAAACAGTAGGAGAACCCTATGGAAAAGCAGCAGCAATGGCAAAATTGTATGCAGCAGAGACAGCAATGTATGTGACAACGAAAGCGGTTCAACTGCACGGCGGATATGGATATACAAAAGATTATCCAGTAGAAAGAATGATGAGAGACGCGAAAATCACAGAAATTTACGAAGGAACTTCTGAAGTACAAAGAATGGTAATTTCCAGCGCATTGTTTAAATAAATAAAAGCAAGACAGATTTTAGAAAAAGCCAGAAATGAAGGAGGAGAAAAAATGAAGGTCATTGTTTGCGTAAAGCAAGTTCCGGATACAACGGAAGTTAGAATAGACCCTGTAAAGGGAACATTGATCCGCGATGGTGTTCCAAGCATTTTGAATCCTGATGATGCAAATGCCGTGGAAGAAGCATTGCGCCTGAAAGATAAGAATCAAGATGTGCATGTTACTGTAGTGACGATGGGACCTCCACAAGCAGAAGCTGTTTTGAGAGAATGCTTAGCGATGGGAGTAGACGAAGCGATTTTGCTCAGCGACAGAGCATTTGCAGGCGCAGATACTTGGGCAACATCGAACACATTGGCTGCTGCAGTTAGAAAGATCGGGGATTATGATATTATTTATTGCGGAAGACAAGCGATTGACGGTGATACCGCTCAAGTTGGTCCACAATTGGCAGAAAGACTGGGCATCCCTCAAGTAACTTACGTGAAGGATTTCAAGATAGAAGGAAATGAAATCACGGTTCACCGTGCATTAGAAGATGGATATGAAGTGATTCAAGTCAAAACTCCTGTTTTACTCACTGCGATCAAAGAATTAAATAAACCGAGATATATGTCTATCCGCGGAATTTATGATGCATATAGAGAAAAAGAAATCACAGTATGGTCGCTTGCAGATCTGGGAGTTGCACAGGATCAAGTAGGTTTAGAAGCATCTCCTACAAAAGTATTCCGCTCCTTTACTCCGGAGCCAAAAGGCAAGGGAATTATGCTTGAAGGGAATACGAAAGAACAGGTAGAGCAATTGATCTATCATCTAAAACAAAAACACGCAATCTAATGCTTTAAAATCGGATACGAGAATTGGAGGGAGAAAGATGGCAGTTATCATATTGAAAGATAAATGTATAGGCTGCAGGCTTTGTGTAAAAGCATGTCCTTTTGAAGCGATAGATATAGTAGACAAAAAAGCAGTCATCAATGACAAGTGTACAGCGTGCGGTGCTTGTATTGATGTATGTAAATTTGACGCGATTCTGAAAGAAGAATCGGAAAAAGAGCAGAAAGATCTCTCTGCATATAAAGACGTATGGGTATATGCTGAGCAAAGAAATGGCAAAGTAATGCCGGTTGCGATTGAGCTTCTTGGTGAAGGAAAAAAATTGGCTCAACAAATTGGCACTGCTGACCTGTGCGCAGTATTGGTAGGAAACAATATCGAGCATCTTGCGCAGGAACTGATTCAATATGGCGCAGATAAAGTGTACTTGCTCGAGCATGAATTGTTGGAAAAATATACAACAGATGGATATACAAAGGTCATTACCGATGCGATCAACGAAATCAAGCCGGAGATCGTTTTGTATGGGGCGACCCATATTGGAAGAGACTTGGCACCTCGAATTGCTGCAAGGGTTGATACAGGACTTACAGCAGACTGTACAAAGCTGGATATCGATCCGGAAGACAAGAAGCTTATGCAAACTCGTCCTGCTTTCGGTGGAAATCTCATGGCTACTATCGTTTGCCCTGGTCATAGACCTCAAATGGCTACCGTAAGACCTGGCGTTATGGACAAAGCAGAAAAAGACGAGACAAGAAAAGGCGAAGTAGTAAAAGTTGCGGTGCAATTGGATAAAAAAGATATCCGTACAGAAGTACTCGAAGTCGTAAAAGCGGATAAAGAAATCGTATCCTTAACAGATGCTGAAATTATCGTATCTGGCGGCCGTGGATTAGGAAAACCGGAAGGATTCCAATTGATCGAAAAATTGGCTAAAAAATTAGGCGGCGTTGTAGGTGCATCTCGTGCTACAGTAGACGCGGGCTGGATCGATCACAGCCATCAGGTAGGACAAACAGGAACAACCGTTAAGCCGAAAATATACATTGCTTGTGGGATTTCCGGAGCAATTCAGCACTTAGCAGGAATGCAAACATCGGATATCATCGTTGCGATCAATAAAGATCCGGATGCGCCGATCTTTAATGTTGCAGATTTTGGTATCGTAGGCGATTTGTATGAAGTAATTCCGGTACTGATTGAAGCATATGATAATGCAGATGAGATTTTCCACGCTCTCAAGGAAGCTGCTGCAGCAAATGCTTAAATGATCATTTGAAATATATTTAAAAAACTATTGCAAAACTATCTGTTTTCTGTTATATTGTTCACTGTGATTGCAGGTACGCGGCTGATCTTTCTCAAGACAGGTGACTGGGTATTTTTAACAATATAGGAGAAACTAAATTTCAAAACAAAAATGGGCAGTTGATCGGGTTGACGACTGACCCTTTTATTTTTTATAATTTTATGTTCGAATGAAGCCATTTCAATGATAATATAAGTGGAGAAAGAATATAGAAATAGCGGGGGAATTTCATGAATCATTATTATCATGCGATCTATAACATGATGAATCGACTGGTGGATAAACTGCTGCTTTATGAATGTAGAGAATTTAAGGGAGGAAGGAAAGGAAAAGGCCTTTCGCTTTTGGATGTTCAGATTTTATATCGGATCACAAACAATGAAGAAAAAAAGATTCATGAAATCATGCGGGAAACAGGGCTGGAACGAAATCTGATTGCCTCTTCCATTCGAAAGCTTATCTCATGTGGATACATTCAAAAAGAACAGTCCGAAAAGGACAGGCGCGTCCATATATTGAAAGCAACGGATTCAGGAAAGGAATTTATCGCCCTAAAACAGAAAAAACAAAAGGAATGGTTGGAAAAGGTATTGGAAGATATGTCTTTGAATGAAACAAAAACCGTTTTAAAATTTTTGAGCAATATCGAACAAAATAAAATGCCCCCTCATTTCTGATGGAAATAAGAGGGCTTTCCGTTATCAGATGTGATTATTCTGGTTGAGGTGCGTCAACTGGACAAACATTTGCACAAGCACCGCAATCAATACATTTTTCTGCATCGATTACGTATTTGTCGTCTCCAGCGCTGATCGCTTCAACGGGACATTCTGGTTCGCAAGCTCCGCAGCTGATACATGAATCTTGAATTACATATGCCATATAAAGTCCTCCTTAACATAGTATGTATTTGGATGCATAGGAAAAGGAACGATTTCCTACAGCAGTAGCCATTGAAAGCTACAAAAATGAATTTGTTTTTTCTTCATGAAGCTGGTATCATTATAGCAAATCAAAAATATGCAGACAATAAAAAAAAAGCAATAAAGTTATAAAAAACACAAATTATAATGATTCTCATTCTATATTTATGGGATTTAAAGGAGATTCCAGAAGGAGGGGGCTATGAAAATCGTTGCTTTAGTGGGGCAGAGCGGAACCGGCAAAAGCTATAAGGCGCTTCATTTAGCCCATGAAAAAGAAATTGAATATATCATCGATGATGGACTGCTTATCAAAGGAAATAAGATCCTCGCAGGAAAGTCGGCCAAAAGGCAGCATACGATCATTGGAGCAGTGAAAACGGCACTTTTCCAAGAAGAAGAGCATCGACAGCAGGTAAAATCCGCAATTCAGAGAGCAAACCCTGATAAAATATTGGTGATTGGAACTTCGAAGCGGATGGCGGATAAGATTGCACAGACATTAGAGATTGGAGAAATTGATGAATATGTTCTGATCGAGGATATTTCTACAGAAGAGGAACTAAAGATAGCAAGAAAACAGCGGGATGAACTGGGCAAGCACGTGATTCCCGTGCCTACTTTTGAATTAAAAAACCAATTTTCAGGATATTTTTTAGACCCTTTAAAGATATTTCGAAGAAGGAAGGGGGAACGCACGCAGATCAAGGAAGAAAAATCTGTTGTGAGGCCTACATATAGCTATATGGGGAAATATATCATCTCGGATCGGGTGATAAAGGATTTAGTCGAATATGCTTCTTTGAAGGTACCGGGCGTACATCGAGTCTTGCGCATCGATGTCCGCAATTATCCAAATGGGATCGCGATTTGGATCGATGTGTCTGCGAAGCATGGAAGTTTATTAAAAGAATTAGCAAAAGAAATTCAAAAAAGAGTTAATCAAGAAGTGGAGCACATGACGTCGTTGAATATTTTGGCAATCCATGTTACGATAAAAGATCTTGTAGTTTCCAAGCTATTTACAAATAATGAGCAAGTGTGATATAATGAAAACAGCGCGGAAAAACAAGCTTTCTTTTCGCCGTTTTACACGGTAGGATTGTTTCTTGCAAGGGCCGCGCAATTTGGAAAATGTTTTCCTCGAGTGTTGACCAATTCATACAAAAACGTTAATAGCTTAACGACGAATAAAGGCCAACAGATCAATCCAAACTATATTAGTCAAGATATTTTTTACAATATTTTAAAGGAGGTTTTTTCCATGGTAAACGCTAAGCAATATGTGGACGAAGTAGTTGCTAAGGTCAAAGAAAGAAGTGCACACGAGCCTGAATTTTTACAAACAATTGAAGAAGTATTATATTCTTTAGTTTCTGTACTAGAAAAGAATCCGAAGTACATAGAGGCAAACATTCTTGAAAGACTCGTTGAACCAGAAAGACAAATTGTTTTTAAAGTACCGTGGGTAGACGATGAAGGAAAAGTTCAAGTAAACCGTGGCTTCAGAGTTCAGTACAACGGAGCACTCGGGCCTTATAAAGGCGGAATCCGATTCCATCCGACTGTAAACTTAGGCGTTATCAAGTTCTTAGGATTTGAACAAATCTTCAAAAACGCATTGACAGGTCTTCCAATAGGTGGAGGAAAAGGTGGGTCCGATTTTGACCCAAGAGGAAAATCAGATGCTGAAATTAAGAGATTCTGTGAGAGCTTCATGACAGAACTCTATAGACATATTGGACCAGATATTGACGTTCCTGCAGGAGACTTAGGAGTAAGCGGAAAAGAAATCGGATATATGTATGGACATTACAGAAGAATCCGAGGAGCATTCGAAAACGGCGTATTTACAGGAAAACCACTTGTATTTGGTGGAAGCTTAATCAGACCGGAAGCGACAGGTTATGGAATTGCTTACTTCTGTCAAGAAATATTGAAGCATGAAGGAACATCCTTCGAAGGCAAGACTGTAGCTGTATCCGGATTTGGTAATGTTGGTTGGGGATGTATTAAGAAAGTTACTGAATTAGGCGGAAAAGTTGTTACGATTTCAGGTCCGGACGGATATGTTTATGATCCTGCCGGTGTTGACGAAGAAAAAATCGAATACCTGTTAGAAATGCGTGCAAGCGGTAGAGACAGAGTTCAAGATTATGCAGACAAGTATGGCGTAGAATTCTTCCCAGGAGAAAAACCATGGGGCGTAAAAGTAGACATCGTTATTCCATGCGCAATCCAAAACGATATTCATCTAGAACATGCAAAACAAATCGTTGCGAATGGTACAAAATTTGTTTGTGAAGGTGCAAATATGCCTTGTACAAACGAAGCTATCGCATATTTCCAAGAAAATGGCGTTATCGTAGGGCCATCAAAAGCTGCTAATGCCGGCGGAGTTGCAGTATCTGCTCTTGAAATGGCGCAAAACAGCATGAGATATAGCTGGACAGCAGAAGAAGTGGATCAAAAATTACATCAAATCATGATCAATATCCATGAAAATGCTAAAAAAGCAGCTGAAGAAAATGACCTTGGCTATGACTTGGTTAAAGGTGCGAACATTGCTGGATTCATGAAAGTTGCTGAAGCAATGTATCTGCAAGGAAATTATTAAAAAATGTAAAATGCCGGAGAAAATGCTCCGGCATTTTTTAACCTATTTAACGGAAAAACTTCGTTAGGCAGCCTTATCTGGAGGAGGGTGCCTTGCGAGATAGCTATTTCTCTTATATGATAGAGGAATAGCTGTTTTTATTTTAAATAAATTATTTACCCTTGGATTGGTTTTAATTGATTGAAGGATATCACAGATTTTAAAAATTGTTTCGGCAGAAGGCTCTTCAACGGCTGAAAAGAGTTCTTTTAATGCCCTATTTTTGCCGGGAACATGATCGTTTGGATTTTTTATAAAAGGGAATGGAAGGAAACTTTAGAACAGGTGCGAAAGCATTTATTTACCCATTATACAGTATTTAGAAAAACCATTTATTTTGAATGTTTCGCCGAAAATGTATGACTTTATGTTAAAATCAAACGAGAGAGGATGGAGAAAGGATGGAGGAATATTGGAGATAAGAGACGCAGAACAGGGCAGCGCAGTTAAAATTGTGGGGGTTAAGGACTTTTACCTTCCCCATATCTTCGAATGTGGCCAATGTTTTCGGTGGAATCGACAGGAAGACGGAAGTTATATTGGCGTTGCGAAGGGGAAAATTCTTCATATCGAGCAGAGGGAAGATGAGTTGATCCTTCACAACAGCAGTATCGATGATTTTCATACAATCTGGATGCCCTATTTTGATCTGGCACGGGATTATGGAAGAATCAAAAAAATTTTGAGTCAGGAAAATGAGATTCTGAAAGAAGCAGTAGCGTATGGCTGGGGAATGCGGATATTGAAACAGGATATATGGGAGATGCTAATATCCTTTATCATTTCTGCCAACCGAAGCATGCGGATGATTCAGAAATCCATCACATTGTTATGCGAAAAATATGGAGAATATATCGGGATCTATCAAGGACAAAGATATTATGATTTTCCAAAAGCAGAGGTTTTGATGCGTCAAAGCCCGGAAACGATTCGAAACGTAACGCGGGTGGGTTATCGCTCCCCATATATTGTGGGAACAGCAAAAATGGTCGCAGAGGGAAAAATCGATCTATGCCAATTGGAAAGCCTTTCGACCAAAGACGCCAGACGGGAATTGATGCGTCTTCCGGGAGTAGGGCCAAAAGTAGCGGACTGTATATTGCTCTTTGCATTAGGGAAGCAGGATGCATTTCCTGTTGATGTGTGGATTCGGAGGGCGATGGAGAATCTTTATTTTGCTGGAAAGGAGACACCGCCGAAGCAGCTGTGCCGTTATGGAGAAGAAAAGTTTGGAGATTTGGCGGGATTTGCCCAGCAGTATCTTTTTTATTATGTGAGGGATTTAAAGGTATGGTAGGACGAGCTGTGCTCTCCCGAGAATGGAGTGAGGATTCACGGAAAGCAGCAGATGTGACTGATAAAAGGTTCGGCAAGAAAAGCCTCTGAAAAATTTCTAAAAATCCGTGAAAACAGCAGAACGTTGTTGTAGGGGCGGTCTTTGACCGCCCGCTCCTTAACTTCGGGCGACCACAGGTCACCCCTACAAAATATATTGGACAGGACGTCCAATAGGCGGCGGTAGGATTTTTAGAAATTTTGAAGAGCTGCTTTTCTCGAATCTTTTATTGGAACCAGATGCGCTTTTCGTGAATCCTTCGGATCATTTTTCAAATTCCTTTCGGATCTGGGCGATGATTTCCTGTATCTGAGGGAGGGTTTCTGAACGATGTCTCTGCGGGATGTGGATCGTAAAATGTTTTCGTATTTGCGCGGGAAGGCTGCTGAGCAAATAAATTTCATCTCCCAAGGAAACAGCATCTTCGATATCATGGGTCACGAAAAGGACGGTTCGCAAATCTTTTTCCCAAAGATTGATGAAAGCATGCATGACGGATTTTTTCATATGAATATCCAATCCTTTAAAGGGTTCATCCATAAGCAGGATTTCTGACGGATAGGCAAAAGCCCTTGCGATGGCAACGCGCTGTATCATTCCGCCGCTTAGCTGGCTTGGATAGTAATCCTCAAAGTTTTGGAGGCCTACAATTCGGATATATTTGGAGGCAAGGGCATGCCTCTCTTTTTTGGAATGGGTGCCCTTTAGGACAAATTCGATATTGCCTCGCACGGTCTTCCAATCTAACAGCCTCGGTTCTTGGAAGAGATAAGAAATTGTTTGTTTTTCTATTCCCAAAATAGAGCCGCTATCCGGCTGAAGGATTCCGCTGAGGATGTTTAAAAGCGTGGTTTTTCCGCAGCCGGATGGGCCTAAGATACAGGTAATTTTCGATTTTGGGATCCTCATCGTGAAATTTTTAAAAACATTTAATTTTCCATAGCTCTTTTCTAAGTTTTGAATTTTATATTCCATGTGCCTATCTCCATTTGATGATTTTTCTTTCCAAAAGGCGGATGCTCTTTTCGAACAGAGCGCTCAGCAAGACGGCAGCGATGGTCCATGCGAGGACATCAGCAGTTTCCAGATATATTTTTGATGTGTAAAGCTGGGTGCCGATGGCATATTTGGGTTGCCCCAAAACTTCGGCACTGACGATTACTTTCCAACCGATTCCGACAGCGGTGGAAATGCCTGCAGTGAGAAAGGGTAAAATCGAAGGAAAATAAATTTCGAGCAAAATATTTTTTCTCTGAACCTGATAGATTTTTGCCATTTCGATCAGCTTTTTATCGATGTTTCGGATCCCTTCCCGCACATTTGCACAGATGATCGGAAAGGCCACGAGAAAGCTTGCGAATATAGGGACATTTTCTGTTTGAAACCAAATCAGTGCCAGCAAGATGACGGACATAATCGGGGTTGATTTGATCATCACGATAAAAGGCTGAAGGGCTTTATCGATAAAGTCATAGATTCCTGAAAGGATTCCTGCTATGATTCCTGCGGCGCAGGAAAGCAGAAAGCCGGTCATTCCCCTTAAGAACGTTGCCCATATAGAGACCCAAAAAAGTTTTGTTTGATAAATAGACAAAAACCGTTTTACGGCAATTTCAGGGGGAGGAAGAAGCAACTCCGAGCGAATGCGCAGGGAGAGGATCTTCCATAGAATGATGATAATGAGGATAGATGTAAAAGCCGGAATCTTATCTTTTAACAACTTACTTTTCAATATAATAGAAGTTTTCATCCGGAAGCTTTCCTCCTATATCTTGGGGGGAGAATTCAAGCAGCATGTTCAGATATTCTTCTACGGTAGGGGCTGCCTTCTCTGCACTTTCAAACCTCATATTGCAGCGCGGGATCGCTTTTTCGGCCATTTTTGCTTGCAGGCCGATATCGTGTTTTTCTACCAGCGTTCCGGCTTCTGCAGGGTTTTCATTCATCCAATCGATAGATGCCTTGTAGTGTTCTAAGAAGTTCTTCACGATATCTGGATGGGTCTGGGCAAAATCTTTATTGACTACGAGGCAAGTCTGAGGATAGGAAGTGTCTGATTTGGAGATTTTTCTCCACTCTTCTTGGAAATCCAGGGCGATATGTACGTTTTCGTTTTTAAGTGTGACCATTGTTGCAAAAGGCTCGGGAAGCACAGCGGTTTCTATTTTTCCGGCAGCCATAGATTGTGCCAGTTCTACATGAGGCAGATCGTAATTCAAAGCCACATCCGATTCCGGATCCAATCCGTTTTTTTGCAGCAGATATCGAAAGAGAACATCAGGAGTCGTTCCCTTATTGCTGCTCTCGATCTGCTTTCCTTTTAGGTCGCTGAAACTTTGAATATTCTCGTCCTCGGTTAGAAGATACAGCACTCCCCATATGCTAATGGCAGCGAGCTGATAGTTTCCATCTTTGTTGTATAATTGAGCTGCTGTATTGGTGGGAAGCGTGGCAAAATCCACTTCTTGAGAGAGGAGCTTGGAAACAAGCACATCTGGAGATTGCGCAACTTCGTAAACGGAATCTACATTTTCACCCAAAGAAGGTTTTTCTTCGAACAGCCGGATCATCCCGATAGAAGTGGGACCTTTTAATCCTGCGATACGAACGGTGACTGGTTCTGATGATCCTTGTTGTTCAGAATTATCGCTTTCTTTGGGAGAACATCCGATTAGCGTGCTCGTAAGGAGACAAGCGATAAGAAGCAAACAGATCCATTTTTTCATATGTATCCTTCCTTTCATAATTGAAATAACGGTTTTCTACTTCTATTGTATTTGTTTTTGCGGAAAGGGACAATATAGAATTGCTTGGAACGGATAAGGGAATAGAAGGAATTTTTCGTTTTCTACAGAATATGTATCAAAATTGGCTCAAAAAAATCAAGGAGGAGTTGTAAATGCTTGGAACCATCGTTAATTTTTTTGCGATTATTATCGGAAGCTTGATCGGCTTGATCTTTCGGCGTGGGATACCGGAAAAGTACAAAAACACGGTCATGAACGGGATCGCCTTGGCGGTTGTGCTGATCGGTCTGATGAGTGCGCTCAAAACGGAGCAGATGCTTTTATTGATTTTTAGCCTGGTCATCGGAAGCGTTATCGGAGAATTTTTCAGGATAGAAGACCGACTGGAGGCATTAGGAAAGTGGGTAGAAGGGCGGCTGGGGAATTACGGCGGAAATGTAGCAAGGGGATTTGTTGCGGCCAGTCTGATTTTTTGCGTCGGTTCCCTTGCGATTGTGGGCGCGTTGGAAAGCGGCTTGACGGGCAATCATGATAAATTGTTTGCGAAATCCGTGTTGGACGGAATTTCTTCCATTGTTTTTGCATCCACCATGGGGATCGGCGTGATTTTTTCATCCCTGACCGTGTTTGTTTATCAGGGGTTGATTACGATTGCGGCAGGATTTGTAAAGGATTTCTTGACGGAAGATGTGATTCGGGAAATGTCTGCCATCGGGGGGCTCCTGATTATGGCGCTGGGGTTTAACCTGTTGGAATTGAAAAAAATAAAAGCGGGAAACATGCTTCCTGCAATCCTGATCCCTATTTTTTATTATATGGGGCAAATTTTATATGATAAGATTTCCTAAACATAAAAAACTTAAAATATAAAGAAATCATGAGATTTTAAGCAAAATATGTATAAATATGAATATTTTCGTTTAAAATGGTTAATATGGATAAAAAACCAGCAAAAATCAAGTTTGCACCTGGCTAAGGGTTATATTACATTATAATGTAGTTAGCACTCAATCAAGATGAGTGCTAATAAAGTGGATAAAACAATGATTCACAATAATATACAAGGAGGGTTTATTATGAATATCAAACCATTAGGAGACAGAGTTGTGATCAAAAAGTTAGAAGCGGAAGAAAAGACGAAAAGTGGTATTGTGCTTCCAACACAAGCAAAAGAACAACCTCAAATAGCAGAGGTCGTTGCGGTAGGACCCGGTGGAATTGTAGATGGAAAAGAAGTGAAGATGGAAGTAAAAGTAGGCGATCGCGTTATCTTTTCAAAATATGCAGGGACAGAGATCAAATATGAAGGAGTAGAGTATACGATTCTTGAGCAAAGGAATATACTGGCTATCGTTGAATAGCAAGGGTATTTTATGATTCATATAGGTATTCTGATGGAAAATGTGAGTGAGATTGATTAAAATGAAAGTTTTTTAAGAACAAATACATAATACAGGAGGGAATCATCATGGCAAAAGAAATTAGCTTTAACGAAGAAGCACGCCGCAAATTAGAGAAAGGTGTCAACAAATTAGCAGACACGGTAAAAGTAACATTAGGACCAAAAGGAAG
>JAMNXX010000087.1 GCA_023623095.1 Bacillota bacterium
ATATGGCTTCAGAGTTTATGACTATGAAAGAAGCGAGCAAATGGGCATCTTCTTATCTCAAAAAAAATGTTACGGTATCCAATATCTCTTACTTAATTCAATATGGGAGAATCAAAAAGCATGAAAAAAACGGAACTATAGTTGTAGATAAAAAAGATATGATAAAGTACTACAATTCTTTCCTAGGAAAAAGAGAAATAAATTGGAAAGAACAATTGGGGGAAGATTTGAATTGGGAACTTTCTTTTGAACAATATAAAGAAAGTGAAACAACAAAACATGTCCACCGTTTGCATCCATATAAAGGAAAATTCATTCCTCAATTAGTAGAATACTTCTTAGATGATCATACAGATAGATTAAAAAAAGAAGTTTTTTTTAGACCAGGAGATATTATACTAGATCCTTTTTGTGGAAGTGGAACCACTTTAGTTCAAGCAAATGAACTTGGTATGCATGCGATTGGTTTGGACATATCTGCCTTCAATTCGTTAATCAGCAATGTAAAGATTGGAAGATATAATTTTGAGCAGTTGCAGAAAGAAATGAATCATGTGATTAAACAATTAAAAAAATTCTCTATGGATTCAAATATCGTTGAATTTGAAAATGAGCTATTGGAAGAATTGTCAAATTTTAATA
The DNA here is from genome assembly GCA_023623095.1 of Bacillota bacterium. Taxonomy (GTDB): domain Bacteria; phylum Bacillota; class Clostridia; order Peptostreptococcales; family Thermotaleaceae; genus JAMNXX01. The sequence continues at coordinate 643 of JAMNXX010000087.1, forward strand.
AAGCCTATTTTCCCGTTCCGGATTATAAGTATAAAGTGAGAAATAAAGAAATTGATGTAAAAACATATAGCAAAGAAAAAGAAAAACTATTTTTACCTATATTTAGCCGATTGGTTGAAAAGTACAATGTCAAGTTACACCAAAAGAAAAATGAAAGCTTTCTTGATAAATGGTTCATTCAACATGTACGGAACGAAATCGAATTTGCATTTGAGCTTATCAAAAATATTGAGGATAAAAACACTAAAAAAGTTTTAGCAATCGTTTTAAGCAGAACAATGCGTTCCTGCAGAGCAACAACCCACTCAGATCTAGCAACACTAAAAGAACCGGTGATGCAAACATATTATTGCACAAAACATGGAAAGATCTGCAAACCTTTGTTTTCAATCATTGGTTGGTTTGAAAGATATTGCAAAGATACAATAAAGAGGCTGAAAGAATTTCATCATTTGCGCACAGATACAGAACAAATTTGTATCACTGGGGATTCAAGAAACATCAATATACTTGAAGCATTAAAAGCAAAAAATACACGCTTATATGAACTAACGAAAAAAAATAAAATAAAAGGAATATTTTCAAGTCCCCCCTATGTTGGCCTTATCGATTATCACGAGCAGCATGCTTATGCATATGAATTGTTCGGTTTTAAACGAAATGATCACTTAGAAATAGGTCCTCTTTTTAAAGGAAGCGGAAAAGAAGCAAGAAGTTCGTATGTACAAGGGATCTCCGACGTATTGAACCATTGCAAGCAATTTCTAGCAGACGACTTCGATATTTTTTTAGTAGCAAATGATAAATACAATTTATACCCCGAAATTGCGAAAAGAGCAAATCTGAAAATTGTAAACCAATATAAAAGACCCGTTTTAAACCGAACGGAAAGAGACAAAAACGCATATGCAGAAATCATATTCCATTTAAAGGAGCGATAAAAATGGAGATACCTGCTCAAAAAATCGAAAAACTTTCAATGCTTGTTATACAAGTTCTTTTTTCCCGCTTTGAGAAATTCCCGGAAGATGCGTTAGAAAATCGAAATGCTCCTTTTCATGAAGCATTCTTAAATGCTTTTTCTGACAAATTTAAAGATCAAGGAACAAATATTCCCTTTTTTATCAGTTTAAGCAGTTGGCTACACGGACTAAATACCACATTAGGACAAAGTTTTTTTGAGAGGGCTGCCCATATCTTATCTGATGGCGAGAAAAAGGAATTTACATCGAGAAAACTAGGAAATCTTAAAGTCACAAGCATTCAAAGTTCAAATGTTAATAAAATCATTACGAGCCTTGATACTTTCCAAAATAGTCCAGACATGCAAAAAGAAAATGACATATTATATAAAGAAGATGATTCTGATTTTGAAAGTGCTCCAGATTTTTCAGCCGATGTTTTTATTGAAGATGATAAGGAAATAACAGCAATTGAATTAAAATCTGTTCGACCAAACTCAGGAGAAATGCGAGGAGAAAAACAAAAAATATTAAAAGGAAAATGTGCATTATATCATGAATATCCAAACAAAAAAATAAATTTTTTTATTGGATTTCCTTTTGATCCAACATCATCTTCTCCAACCGGTTATAATAAAGAGAGATTTATGGATTCCGTCATCAACCTCAAAAAATTCTTTGAGGATAAGGAGATCTTGCTCGCAAGTGAGCTATGGGACTATTTATCCGGCTCAAAAAATACTATGGAAACTCTACTGCAAATTATTAATAATATTGCAAAACCAGATTTTTTAGATAAATATAAATATCTCAACGATATAAACAACATGCATGATACAAAATACTGTGATTATTTAAAAGAATGGAATTTGTTTTCACAGCTAGAATTAGTTCAAAAAGATAATGAAATAAAAAAGATGATTCAAGGCAATCAAAGGCTGACCAGAATCTACAACCAACAGATTTTTCAGGATGGCAAATATAATATGAACCGGTACAATCATTTAATACAAGTATTGAAATAGCACAAATACGACTACCACTTGAATATTCACATTATGATCTTTTGAGCAGATATAGATCTGTTATATTTTTATGGTTTTTATTCAGCTGCATAAAAAACATATCCCAGCTAGGTCACTCAATCTCCTTCTATCGAATAACATAATATAGGAGAAAGGAGTGGTGATTTTATGACACAAAGAAGATGTCCTCCCTTTACGGAGCCATATACGATTCAAAGAGGAGATACGCTGTATAAGATTGCAGTTGAACGGAATACGACTCCAGCTGTGATTCAATTCTTAAACCCGTTTATTACGAGCCCATATAGTTTGGTCGTTGGCCAGATCATCTGTGTGCCTGTCTGAGGGCATCGGCCTCCTTGTCCAAATGGGTTCTATTATACAATCAAGAGCGGAGAT
>JAMNXX010000057.1 GCA_023623095.1 Bacillota bacterium
TTTTATTACTTTCCCCATATATACTTCCCCGACTTCAGGTTCCTTTACGATCGCATTTATCATTTTTACTGCTTTATTTCCTGCCTCCATATTGGAAGCTGTAATAAATACGGTTCCGTCATCCTCAATATCAATTTTCACATCCGTTTCATCAATAATTTTATTGATCGTTTTTCCACCAGGCCCAATAATTTCCCGAATCTTATCCGGAGCGACATGCATTGTAATAATTCTAGGAGCATAAGGAGATATTTCTGGTCTCGGCTTTGAAATTACTGCATTCATTTTCTCCAATATATAAAGTCTGCCTTCACGAGCTTGTTCCAATGCAGATTGTAAAATATCCTTTCCAATGCCGTGTATCTTAATATCCATTTGAATTGCAGTAATACCTTTCGATGTACCTGCTACTTTAAAGTCCATATCTCCTAAAAAATCTTCTATTCCTTGAATGTCGCTTAAAATCGCAACCCTTTCTTCTTCTTTAATCAATCCCATCGCAATTCCTGCTACAGGTGCCTCTATCGGTACACCTGCATCGAGTAGGGCCAAAGTACTACCGCATACAGATGCCTGTGAAGTACTACCATTTGAACTTAATACTTCTGAAACAAGCCGAATCGTATAAGGGAATTCTGATTCTGGCGGAATAACAGGTTCCAAAGCACGCTCTGCCAGGGCTCCATGACCTACTTCTCTTCTGCCAGGTCCCCTTAAAAATCGCACTTCTCCTACGCTAAAAGGCGGAAAATTGTAGTGATGCATGTATCTTTTCGATTCTTCTTCTCCGAGTCCGTCTAAAACTTGCGCATCTCCAATAGCCCCTAAAGTAGCGACGGTAAGAACTTGAGTTTGTCCTCTCGTAAATAATCCTGTTCCGTGGGTTTTGGGAAGAACGGAAACCTCACAAGATATCGGCCTGATTTCATCGAGTGCACGGTTATCCGGACGAATTCCTTCATCTAAAATCATGCTTCGAACAAGCTCTTTTGTAATCTGGTACAATGTTTCTTCTACATCTTTGATGTTATCAGGATATTTTTCAGAAAAATATTCAATCGTTTCTGCTTTCACTTTTTCCATATTGTCATTGCGTTCTGTCTTATCTTCCGTTTTAATCGCATGAAGCATTTTCTCAGAAGCAAATTCCCGAACTTCAGATTCGATTGTTTCGTCTACTTCAAACAACTGTACTTCCTGCTTTGGTTTTCCTACTTCTTCTACAATTTCTTCGATAAATGCTACGATATTTTTGATTTCTTCATGTGCAAACAAAATCCCTTCTAAAATAATTGCTTCAGGAATTTGATTTGCTCCTGCCTCTACCATCATGATAGCATCTTTCGTTCCGGAAACCACTAAATGCATTTCACTCTTTTCTCTTTCTGCTGCAGTCGGATTGATAACGAATTTTCCATCAACCAACCCAACAATAACAGAAGCAGTAGGGCCGTCAAACGGAATATCGGATATCGACAAAGCAATTGAAGAACCTAGCATCGCTACTACGTCTGGGGTACAATCCTGATCTACAGAAAGTACCGTTGCAATTACTTGAACATCATTTCTATATCCTTTAGGAAATAGAGGGCGGATCGGTCGATCGATCAATCGAGCAGTAAGGATTGCGTTTTCGGTAGGTTTTCCTTCCCGCTTAATGAAGCCTCCAGGTATTTTCCCTACAGAGTAAAGCCTTTCTTCATAATCTACACTCAGCGGAAAAAAATCAATTCCTTCTCTTGGTTCTTGCGATGCTGCAGCAGTAACTAAAACTACCGTATCTCCATATCGAACCCAGGCAGCTCCATTTGTCAACTGTGCCACTTTTCCAACTTGTACTTCAAGTGTTCTCCCACCTATACTTGTTTGAAATGTTTTCTCCATTTTATGCCTCCCTTCAAATACAGTTTAAGACTGTATCCATTTCATTCTACACTGCTCTTATTATTTCCTACATAAATCATAAAAATCCGTATAAGAATTTTTATAAAACAATAGAGCGGGGGTATTCCCGCTCCGTAAAACCACTATTTTCTTAAGCCTAGCCTTTGAATCAGATTTCGATATCTCTCAATGTCCTTATTTTTTAGGTAATTTAATAAGTTTCTTCTTTTCCCTACCATTTTTAAAAGGCCACGACGTGAATGAAAATCTTTTTTATGGACTTTTAGATGCTCATTCAATTGATTGATTCTTTTCGTTAAAATTGAAATTTGAACCTCAGGGGACCCCGTATCATTCTCATGGATTTTGTACTCATTAATAATCGCTTGTTTTTGTTCTTTTGTTATCGTCATGCCACTCACCTCCTTATATGTTCAAACCCCATAAGCCAAGTAATACGTCGGAGCTTCGAATTACATAGCAAATGGTTCTTTTCACCGTTTCATTTTAACACAGAAAAAACAGATTGTAAATATCTTGTTATATTCCAAAGAATTTTTTTGCAGATGCAATATCTTGATTTACTTGTCTAAATAAGCTGTCTATACATGAATATTTTTTCTCACTTCTACACTTTTGATAAAAGAAAATTTCTATTTTTTTTCCATAGATATCCTTGTTAAAATCTAAAATATGCGTCTCAATATTTACTGTATTTTTGTTTCCTTCTACGGTAGGGTTATTGCCTATGTTTGTGATACTATAATAGATAGTATCTTCAACGATACATTTTGTAAAATAGACCCCATAACTTGGAAGAATGAGATCCGGTTCTACAGATATATTCGCTGTAGGAATCCCGAATTTTTTTCCTAAACTTTTCCCTTTTATAACCGTTCCTGATATGGAATGATGTCTTCCCAAAAACAAATTCGCTTTCTGAAAATTCCCTTCTCGGATAAGATTTCTGATGCTTGTGCTACTAATCACTTCATCCTGTATTTTTACAGCTTCAATAACAGTCAGCCCATAAGAATATTTTTCTCGGAGTTCTTTTAAAAGATGGATATCGCCTTGGGCACCATAACCAAAACGATAATCAAACCCTACAACAGCATGTCCCATATTCAGTTTGTTT
>JAMNXX010000080.1 GCA_023623095.1 Bacillota bacterium
AATAATATCAATCCTAAAATGATCTTTGCTTGAATTTTTTTTAGTGTTTTCATCACTCACCTCCTGCTTTATTTTTACCCTAAAAAAAGTCTATTACACAGTATGCAGAAGATCCAAAATATATAGGAATAATTTTATTCAAATTTTCCTTTAGCGATAAAACAAAGACCATATCCTCCACCGTTTTTGTGGAAAATATGGTCTTTACAAAATTTTTGATTTGTTTCTTTCGCTCTAAAAATACATGTATTTTATACAATCCCATTTCATTACAGGATATGCTTTTTCATAAAATCGGCACGATAATATTGGCCCTCAAATTTCAAAATGCCTGTCTGCCGATCATATATCATAAAATTCTCCGTAACCTCTCTCCCCTCTTGTGTACCGTATAGAAAGATCCCATAGATATCTTTTTCCGTTTTTGGAATCCATAATCCCCTTCTCCCCTTTAACGATTCAAATCGGTTGAAAATTTTGGCATCCGGCTCTATTTGATTTTCTTCATTGAGCGCTCGAACCATCTCTTGAAAATCCTCTCCTGAAACCTCTATCTGTTTTTCTTTTTCTTGATGGGTATCTACATTGACGATAACCGCTCCCTTATATTGTTTTATATCTTTTGCAGTATAAAGAATGTCTTCCAATGCATTTGCCAAAGCCTGATTTTTATAGAAAGCCATCTTGTCTCCCGCATCTTCAATGAAAAATTCTCCGTCAAATCTCATGATTTTAGAATACCATTTTCCATCCACGTCATACTCCACCCATAATGTTGCGATGCTTTTATCCTCATATTCTTCCCTGTCTATTGCTTTCTCCAGTTGCAATTCGGCAATCCATTTCCCCCAAGCTGCAAAATTCTCTTTTTTAGGGACACATTGTTTTGAAAGTCCCCCTGCCGTATTCATGCTCTCCTCAAACATAATACTCGCATCTTCCGACTCTTCCGTAATCCGTATGCTTGTTGGAACCGTATGCTCCGCTTTCTCTACAAAACGCACCGAATGAACTCGAAACGCCCCTGCGATTATGAAAGGAACAATAATCATCAGCATCAGCGCAATGAAATACTGTTTTCTTCCGGAACGAAAAGATTTCTTCTCAATCAATCTCAAAAATAGCATATATCCTAAGGTACCGCCTACAACAGCTCCAAACAGCCCTGTATATAACTGCGGCAGGTGCCTGTGATTGATAGGCGGAAGCGCTTGATACAATAAATCCCATACAAAATGCCGAAACACCGATATGGAAAGATAATATCCCAAAAGACCTGCTGCCAGCGTTGTCAGTATCTTATCTTTATTCATTCTGTTCATTTCGTTCCCCCTCCATCAATTCTTGTAAGCCGGTTATCACTTCTGCAGACAGGCGATACGTATCTCCGTTTTGCAGCCATAAAACGCCTTCACCCAAAATCACATTCCCTTCAATTTGCCCGCCTCGGCCAAAACGGAACAACAGTTTCATATCCGCATTCGCGTGAGAAAAAGGAATGTCCGTCTTTTCCGAACGAGATAATTCCTCAAGCAGTACAGCATATTTTTGATTCGTTGAAGCTGTTTCATCAATTTGGATGAGCCAAGAAATACTGTTTTTTTCAAGGATGTAAACGGTTACTTCCCGAATGTCTTCCAGTTTTTCAATCTGCGTCAAAGCATACGTATATACTCCCTGCAGCACCCCGCTCCATACGATAAAAACAAGCAGCCCCAAAATCAGAAAGCGAATCAGTTTTTTACGCTGAAACACCCTGCTGTCACTGGCCAGATAACCCAACATGATTGCTATAAAAGAAGCAATGATCGCCGGGGTTATGGTTTCAGCCAAAAAATCAAGTACGGGATGAAAGGGAAAAAAGCCCAGCCCGCTTGGATCCAATATCCTCTGTTCATTCCATGCGGGAAGCCGATTCTTGGAAAAAAATATGCCTAAGGCAAATTCCCCCAGTTTATAAGGCAATGCCATTATCGCCTTTGTGACAATAAAGCTGTCGCTGGTATAAAATCGTGAAAACAATCCAAGCACAAACCCTGCGATCCCATAACATAAAATTCGCCGTTTTCCCTTTCTGCGCGCTTGAATCTTGCTAACCAAAACTTCATCTGCAATATCGATCCTTTGCTTGGGAAGCTCCAGCGGTTGATCGATCAAGCGCTCTAATTCTTCCTGGCATATCATACAGTCCTCTATATGCTCCTCTACCTCCTTGATTTGTTCTTCAGGCAGTCTTTCATCCAGATAATCTTTCAATCTGCTTTGATAAGGACAGCGCAATTCATTTACCCTCCAATCTCTCATAAATTTGACGAAATTCCTTTCTGGCCCGATAAATATTCACTTTTGTGCTATTCAAATTCTGCCCCAGGATTTCGCTAATTTCTTTGTAAGACAGATGCTGCATATCCCGTAAAATGATCAGCATACAATATTTGTCAGACATCTGCCGCAGCGTTTTTTGGATGCGTTCTTGAACTTCCCTATTCAAAACATGATCCTCCGGACCGGATTCCTGAATCCACCTCTCCTGATCAAAATCCTGATTTTGTTTGAAATAATTCCTATTTTTTGCTTCATTTTTCATAAAATCCAGATATGTATTCTTGGCAATTTTATAAATCCATGTTTTAAAACTGGATCGCCCTTCAAATTTTGAAATATTCAAATACACCTTTAAAAAGACATCCTGGCAGATCTCTTCAGCAGCTGCATAATCTCCGCAGAGATAATAAATATAAGAAAAGATGGTGTTTTTATATTTTTGATACAGAATTGTAAAATCAGCATCCAAAAAAAATCTTCCTTTCCTGCAATTACCGGTAACTTTTTCATTGACATAGACGGAAAAAAATTAAAAAGGTTACAGCTTTCAAAACTTTTATGCCAAACGGCTTTCAAGCCATGATCCCTTTCCCCTGGACATTGAATCAAGCAGTTATCTAACGATAGCTGTAAAAATATAAAAGAAAACTAAAAAAAGCGAAAGATGAAATTCAGAAAAACGCAGGGCGAAAAAACAGGCTCCTGAAATTTGTGAAAAAATTCAGGTGAAAATAATCAATTAATGGATTAAACAAACTCTAAGGGGAAAAACAGAAAAATCGTTCTGGAAAGAGCTCTTGGAAAGTAAAAAGAACAGTTTACCAAAAAAAAGACGGGATTTTCAACAAGTTTTTGCTTATGGGCATTCATATTCCGAATCCTCTTTTCATTTGAAGTCAAATCGCGCCGTCGTATGACTGATACGTTTAATTTTTACAGATATACAAAAAACAGTGCGAAACAGCCTGAATAGAAAAAAGAAATTTCATAGAAATCTATCTAATACTTGCAAATATTGCATTACCCGATAAATCGTTATACAAAGTTACACCAGTTTGTCATTAGGTTTGCAAAATAATGCAATGGCGATGATTACAATCATGACTCCGCTAAATGATAAAATTGTCGGTATTTCTGAAAAGAAAATCATTCCGAAAAACAATGCAGCAATCGGTTCTCCGCTGGCAGCTAAAATGGATGCTTTTGATGCCTCAATGTATCTTAAAGCAACCGTATAAAGAATATAAGGCAAAACAGAAGTACAGATTGCGTGCAGAACAATAAAAATAGAATTTTTTACAGGAGATGCAATAATAAACTCTTCGATTTTCAACCAATCCGTGTGAGGCAACAACATCATCGAACTCATCAGCAAACTATAAAAAGTAATGGTAAATACATTATATTGCCTTCCCATGGCAATTTTTGAAAATATGCTATACAAGGCATAGAAAAAAGCAGAAAGCAGACCGAAAACAACACCGAACAGAGACCATCTGATTTGGCTGACATGATCCATCATTCCGCTTGCCAGAAAACAACCAAATATTGCGAGAAACATGGAAACAATTTTTAAAAATGTGATTCTTTCTTTAAAAAGAAATATGGCGAATATCAAAACAAACACAGGAGATATGCTGAGCAGCACCGCTGCAAATGACAGTGTCAAACGATTGACCGCTTCGTTGTAACACAGATTTAAAGCTAACATTCCTAAAATTCCAGATGCAATAAAAATCCACAAATCCTTCAATCGGATTTTTAATAACGATTTATGAAAAATAAATATTCCTATGAATAGGACAAAAGCCGCTACAAGCATTCTCGAAGATAAAATCGTATAGGTATCCATATGAAATTCGTCTAATTTTCTTACAAATACGCCTACTGACCCAAATAATGTCCCTGAAATAAGTGGGAAAATCAAAAAAAGTCGTTTGCTCATCTGTTTGCTCATTAGAACTTACCCCGCTCGATGTTTTTAATTTGAGAAGATAAATGTGGAATCAAGGATAACGGAAATTTGTTCCCAACTCAACAAGTTTCAGAAGTCCTTTGAAAATCCCATCCTTCTCCGGGAGCTTTTCAATTTCTTCATCGCTTTCGGCCTCGCCATTTCCCTGAAGAGGATTTGCGGGAATTAAATTTCACATATAAATTGTATCCTTTTCGTTTATCCGATTTATGCCCATATCTATCTAATGAAACTTTTAATCCAAATATAACATTATTTAAATTCATCATGTTTTGGATTTTGGGATACAATTTCAATCGCCCGCACAACCTCCTGTATCACATCCGCTTGAAACTGCTTCTCCATCTCATTGACTTTCATATACGCCTGTCCCTGCTCAGTAACCACATATAGCGGTTTTAGATGATTCAGACTGATCGCCTTGATGTCTTCAATGCATTTAGGGCATTTGCAAATTCCTTCATATTCCTTCAATACAACATGTAGTGCATTTTCCACGAAAATCTCCATACAATTTTTAAGCACGATGATTCTCTCCTTTATTTCAGCAATCCAATCTTCATTTTAAATATTTTCTTAACGTATCCCTTATCCGCTCATTCAGCCTGTCGATATCCACCCCGTGGATCGGCTGATCCTTTATTTTATATTTCTCTTTGAACTGCAATATCTTATAAACGCTTTCATCAATCCTGCTTTCCGTGATTAGATCCTTTTCCACCGCCTCTTTCAAAGCCTGCATCACCTCTTTCGCCTTTTCATATTCATGGGCAACCAGGATGATATCGCTCCCTGCAAGCACTGATTTTACGGCTGCATCGCCTATGTGGTAATTTTTGATGATCGCTCCCATGGTCATATCATCCGTGATAATAAGCCCGTCAAATTTGAGCTCTTCCTTCAACCACTTCGTAATCAGGATCTTTGAAAATGTGGCAGGATTTTGGGAATCGATTTTCGGAAAAAGAATGTGCCCTACCATCACCGCCTCTGCCCCATTCGAAATGGCATGCATAAAAGGAATCCATTCAAATCTTTTCAATCTGTCTAAATCATGCTCCACTACCGGAAGCCCGATATGAGAATCTACCGTTGTATCTCCATGTCCCGGAAAATGCTTTACTACAGATACAACTTCTCCTGACTGGATTCCTTTCATCATCTGTACACCCATTTCGCGAACAACTTTTTCATCGGAGCCAAATGCACGATCCCCGATCACAGAGTTTTTTGGATTGCTATGAATGTCCAGCACCGGTGCAAAATTCATATTCAATCCAAAAGACTTTAATTCTTCTGCAATGATATTACCTATTTCAAAAGAAAAATCTGCCTCCTTTACCTGTCCAATTTTTTTGGCGACAGGCAATTTGAGCAATTCAGCAGGCAACCTGCTGACTTTCCCACCTTCTTCATCAATGCTCAAAAATAAAGGAACGGGATTTTTCGAATTGGCAGCCTTCAGCGAATTGACCAATGCAAGCAATTGCTCTGCATCCTTAATATTCTTTTCATATAGAATAAAACCGCCTACCCGGTACGTTTCTATCATTTCCTTTGCCTGCTCATCCAGTTCGTATCCTTCCAATCCCACCAGAAGGATCTGCCCTATTTTCTCTTCCAGCGTCATCGTTTTTATCTGTTCTCGAATCGGATCGATTTCTTCCCGCGTTTCTGAATGCTGTCCTTGGGGCAATTGTTCGTCAGAAGGTTTATTTTCGCAACCTGAGAAGAGAAAAACCGTAAAAACCGTGAGTAAAATCAGCCATTTCCTGCGCATTTTCCCCCTCCTATGGACAAGGCTTTGGATATTTGCTATGATAAATCCTTTCCCTTTTCTTCTTCATTCTATACGAACTTCCCGATTCCATACCGATTTTTTTAATTCATCATTCCACTTTCCCTTATCCAAACATCCTCTTCTCAACGCGACATTTCTCTGCATGTCAAGTTACAAAAAATACGGAGGTACACTTTATCATTCCCGTATCTTGCAACATAAAGGTGGTGCCTTGCTTTCAAAACCACGTACAAACATCAAAAACCTGAAAAATGTCATCCAGCCAATCCATGGCAAATATAAATGCAAATGATATTTTGAACAATCTGTCAGAAAATTTGAAAGCCGCCCGCAAAGGCGGCTTTAAGCAACCCGCTGAATTTAAGCATTATTTGTTCGTATGTCAATCTTCATCTCGAACCCTCTTCAATTGAATTGTAACCGCATTATACTTATCCATACAATCCAGTTCAATCACATCCTGATCGCCCCATTCTGCAGGAAAGCTTCCTCCCATCTGCAGCATCACAACATATGGAAAAACATCATGATAAAGTGCCCCGCATAATCCACCGGTATTATGTAGGCTCAGCTCCATCTGATCGCCTACTTTGTGCCCTACACTACATGTGCCTTTTACCCCTTTAATGGTTCCAATCACGCGATAACCAATATTTTGAGCCATTTTTTCTCCCCCTTTTTTATTTCTTAATTTTAAATCGAACCATTTCTCTTACTATAATAGTAACATAACCAAAACCCAATTTTGTAGCACAATAGCATTTTTCCAGCATTTTAATTTACTAAAATTTTAATCTTTCTCGATATCTCTATCCTTTCTGGTCAAAGATTTAACGAATTTAAACCCTTTTCAAAAAAATAAAACGCTCACATAATTGAGTTCTTTATTTAAAATAAAGTTATTTTTTAATATTCTGTTGATTATCTAAAAATTTTTAGTATTATGTTGATTATAGGAGAATTTTTCATCAATTTTCTTACATAAGGGGGGATTTAGATCGACGTAAAAATAACAAGCACGAAATCTCTTGATCGATATAAAAGTTGCACCAATTCATCTAAAATATTTCAGAAAGGGTGGTTCAAATGGATTGGAGAAAGGACTACAACAGCAAATTAACGACTCCAGAGGAAGCCGTCAAAAAAATCAAATCTGGCGATCGGGTTGTATTTGCACATGCATGCGCAGAGCCAACGATCCTTGTAAATGCGATGTTGGAAAATAAAGATGCTTACCAAAATGTAGAAATCGTTCACCTTGTTCCCAGAGGAAAAAGTGAATACACAAAACCTGGAATGGAACGCCACTTTCGTCATAATGGATTATTTTTAGGCGCCAGCACTCGTGACGGTGTCAATGAAGGAAGAGCGGATTTTACTCCCTGCTTTTTCTATGAAGTCCCACGGATGTTTTATGAAGGATATCTTCCAGTAGATGTAGTACTTACTCAATTAAGCCCTCCTGATGAGCATGGCTACTGTTCTTTCGGCGTTTCAAACGATTATACAAAACCTGCAACAGAAGTGGCAAAAATCGTTATCGCCGAAATCAATGATCAGATGCCCCGAACCTTAGGAGATTCATTTATTCATATTTCAGAAATCGATCATCTTGTAGAAGTTTCCTACCCTATCGATGAGCTTGCACCTCCTAAAATCGGAGATGTGGAAAAAGCAATCGGTGAACATTGTGCATCTTTGATCGAAGATGGTTCTACATTGCAGTTGGGAATCGGATCGATTCCGGATGCAGTGCTTTTATCCCTAAAAGACAAAAAAGATCTGGGGATCCATTCTGAAATGTTCTCTGATGGTGTTGTAGAACTGGTAGAAGCCGGTGTTATTAATAACAGCAAAAAGACACTGCATAAAGGAAAAATGGTTGTTACATTCCTCATGGGTACGAAACGATTGTATGATTTCGTGCACAACAATCCTTCTGTTGAGATGTATCCCGTCAATTATGTCAATAATCCTGCTGTGATTGCAAAAAATTATAAGATGGTTTCCATCAACTCATGTCTTCAAGTCGATCTGATGGGACAGGTCAATGCGGAAAGCATGGGATTGAAACAATTTACAGGTGTTGGTGGACAAGTTGACTATGTTCGAGGGGCTAATATGGCAAAAGACGGAAAATCCATTATTGCAATGCCCTCCACTGCAGCAAAAGGAAAGATCTCTCGGATCGTCCCTCTTCTTGATGAAGGAGCTGCCGTCACAACTTCCAGAAATGATGTGAACTATATCGTTACAGAATACGGAATCGCCAGCCTTAGAGGAAAATCCTTGCGAGAGCGGGCAAGAGCATTGATCCAAATCGCCCATCCGAATTTTAGAGATTCATTGGCTGAAGAATTCGAAAAAAGATTTCGTGAAAAATTTTAATCGCTAAATAACATATTTACTCCTCATCGGTCTGCTGCAGCGCATGCTCTGTGTAAAAAGCATTTTTTAAGAATTTTTTTCAATCTTAAAATTTTTGATAAAAAAGCAGTAGGCCGATGATATTTTTTATCCTTAAGATCCTGATCCTCTTCTTGAATATTTCTATAATTTCTTACTTGTAACCTTTATGAAGATTTTAAATTACATAATTCTCAAGATATATTGCAATAATAAGAAAAAATAGAAAGAAAAAGAGGAGGATATTCGTGTTTGATAGATGGATGCAGAATATGGTAGAAAAAATATTGGAAGGGATGTCGGACACAAAACGTACAAAACTTCTACCTATGGTCAATAATTTTTCATGGCTCACTTTTCAGGAAATTGCAGAAAGAGCAAAAACCGGAGTGCCCTTATCACAACCTGAAGGAAGTACAAGAAAAAATTTCATGGACTTCAGGGATTTGGTATTTATTCCGGCACAATTGGCAACCTTTCCTTTAATGCAAGATGTTCCTGTCGACACCTCGATCACAATCGGCCCGATGGCAAAAAAACCCCTTCATCTGCCTATCCCACTTCTCATTACAGGGATGGGATATGGCGTTTCTGTGAGCAAGGCCGCACGATTGGCCTTATGTAAAGCTTCTGCACTGACAAATACCGCCGCTAATTCCGGTGAAGCCGGTTTTGTTCCATGGGAAAAGGAATTGTGCCACAAATATATCGTTCAGTATAATCGTGCAAGATGGGGCAACCAGCCTGAAGATTTGAAAAAGGCAGATGCGATCGAAGTAAGGATTGGACAAGGAGCAAGTGCATCGGATGGATTCACGATTCCAGCAGACCAGATGGATGCCGAATTAAGAGAACATTTAAATATAAATCCTGATCAGGATGCGGAAATGCCAAACCGATTTCCAGACATCGATACCATTGAGGATCTAAAAGCAGAAGTAGAAAATTTGAAAAAAATAACCGATGGAGTTCCCGTCGGTGTAAAAATAGGGGCAGGCGATATTGAAAAAGACATTGATGCCGCGATATACTGCGGATTTGACTTTATTACCCTCGATGGAGGGGAAGGAGGAACAGCAGGAAGCCTCGAAATCACCATTAACAATTTTTGCATCCCGCTCGTCATGGGGATATCGAAAGCTGCAAAATATCTAGAGCAAAAAGGAATGAAAGATAAAATCAGTTTGATTGCAGCAGGCGGGGCGCACACCCCAGGTGATTTCTTAAAAGCCATGGCTTTAGGAGCCGATGCCGTATATATCGGACAGCCACTCTTAATTGCGATGGTATATCAGCAAGCACATAAAATGCCTGTGGGAACAAATCCCGTTGAAATGTTTGTATATGGCGGAAAAGAGACAGAAAAGCTAGACTGGGAAGAAGCAGCCCAAAGCATTGCGAATTTTATCAATGCTTCTGTTCAAGAAATGGTATTGGCTTCAAGATGTTTGAACAAAAATGATTTGAAAATGATTGACCGAACAAATTTAAGAGCTTTGAAAGAGGAAGTCGCCAAAGCTACGGGCACCGAACTGGCATATTCATAAATGGTAAATTAACAGCTCCTATTCATAAACTGAGGCAGCTTTT
This sequence comes from Bacillota bacterium, assembly GCA_023623095.1. Taxonomy (GTDB): domain Bacteria; phylum Bacillota; class Clostridia; order Peptostreptococcales; family Thermotaleaceae; genus JAMNXX01. The sequence goes on from JAMNXX010000080.1 coordinate 10,098, forward strand.
TGCTGTCTCATTCATGTTGCATGCTTTTAGAACCCTTCATTCCAAATTCACGAACATGAATTTCTACATTCACTTCTACTGGAACTGTACTAAAATATTCATCCCAGTTTTCTTTTACTTTTTCCCAAACTTCTGGATATTGAACATACAGTTGCTTTCCAAAACCCGCTACATCTACTTTAAACTCTTTTTGGGTTTTTGTTAATCCATCATAAATGATAGAAACAATCTCTTCTCTTATTGCTTCTGTTGCCCTTTGCATAAAAGCCTCTTCAAAAGCATCTCCAGAAATCAACCAGTCTTCTCCAAGACCGCCTTCAGACTCAATCTCTACGACAAAAGAAATTTTTTCTCCTTCAACTTTAGGCTTGATTTGGCTTCTTTGTTCCTTAACCTCATAAACAAGAAATTCCTTTGTTTCTTTATCTACTGTCTCCACGGCACTCCCTTCTATTTTCCCTAAAATCCAATTGATAGCCTCGGTTTCCTCCTCACCAAGCCAGCCGATCATCGTATTTTCTTTTCCTTTTATGACCGCTGCTCCCGCCAATTGTACGCTATCCCCATAGGTAACTACACGAGGAATAAGAAAGCTAGAGCCATTCGCCATCTTTTTGGACATATTTCCTAACATCAATTTCTCTGCCATCCTAGCTGTTTTCTTTTCATTTTCCGTTAATGATAATAATGCCAATACAGGTAATCTTTCTTTAATCGGCTTCACTTCTAAAACGTCTCTAGCACATCCCTTAGAAATCATCACTTGGATATCCCTTGTCATTTCAGGCTCCCGCAAAAAAAAGTTTAATAGTTGTTCCAGATTCAACGATTTTGCAATTTCTTCGCTGATAATAATCGCTTTTAAATGTTTGTAATAAGGAAGCCGACTGCTCATCGTAGAGAACTGGCTGGCAATTTGAAACAATGTATTCCCCTCACTGGCTACATTGCTATAAGCCTCCTGAGAAGGCATACCGGCGGACGACTCCTTCGAGCCCATCGCCTGTGAAACAACAAACTGCTGCGTAACCGTTAGCCGGTGCTTTTCATAGCTTAAATTTCTTTCTGACTCTTTTTTTTCCTCTTCCTTTCCCTCCGCAGTTTTCGGTTTGTCAATCGCTACACCGACAATAATCCCTAAGTCTTCAATTTCTGTTTGATCCCAGCACCCTACCATGATCCCGGCATTTATTAGGAATATGAAAGCAAAAATAATTCCAATAAAATATCTATTTCTGCCCATTGCCTATCCTCCTTATCCAGATGATTCCCAATAGGATGAGAGGAATAAATATCCCTGATACAATCCCTATATACCCGTTCAAATCCCCCATCTTAAAAACAGCGTTTAAATCCGGAGGCAGCATTGCTGCAATATACATTATCGGAAGCAATCCGTAAAGAAAAGGATTGATATCTTTTCGAAACAATTGGGCAAGACCCAGCCCCGCAAAATAATAACTTAATACAAAGGTCGTATAGATCGTCAATATCCACAAAACAAGAAAAATCGGTTCAAAACGCTCAATGATACCTCCCGGCACTTCAATTTCCATCGATGCCGATGCGACCGGCCATGTGAGCAATTGCACTTCCTCTACCGTAAGCATCCCGATGACGACAACAAATATCAGCAGATAAGATATCATAGAAATGCTAATTCCAGCAAACACAGCTTTAAATGCCTTTTTCGGGTCTTGCATAAAATTCGTCAATATTAACATGGATTCATAGCCCACATAAGAAATTAATACCGCTCTCACGCCTTTGAATACAGGCCCTATCCCCTGTGCCAACACCGGTCGCAGATTATCCAGTTCAAATTTTTGAAATCCACTCATCATACCGATTAAAATCAACAGCATGATGATCGGAAAATAAGCTTCAAGCAAGCGTACAATAGGATTGATTCCCCCTACAACCAAATAAGTCCCCGTTGTCAAAAACAGAATAACAATTACTTCACGGGGTGTCCTTCCCAACAAATAAATACGCACCAACTCCGATAGTGCTCTGGCCTCATAACTCGACAATAAAATAAAATGTATGATGAGCAGAATGCTAAACAGCAAACCAACTGTCTTTCCCACAACAATCTGATTGTATTGGAAAAAAGTTTTTCCGGGAAATCTTCGGCTAAGGCTTACAACCAGATATCCACCTGCCATGGCGATCAAACCTCCTATAAGAATAGAGAGCCAGCCATCCGGAGTCTTAACAGCCTCTGTTATTGCCCTCGGAACCGTCAGGATACTCACGCCAATCGTGAGCAATGTTACCGAAATCGCCGTCTGTACAGTACTGATCTTGTCTTTGGGACTGATATTCATCCTTCTGTCTCCTCCGTTCTATTTTTATGTTCTATGAATCCTTTCTCTGTGGATCTTGAGTTTTCATCATTTGTGGACGCTGACGCATCTTCTTGATGGGAGCACGTATCATCAAATCCTTCCAATTCCTCAATCGATAAGGAACATAAGGAGCCAGATAGTCGATACCGAAGCTTTTTAATTTGACAAGATGTACGTTAATCATAATATATCCCAGCATAATCCCATATAGTCCCAACGCTCCTGCAACTAGCATCATTGGAAACCTCAACATACGAATCGCAATTCCCATTGCATACTCAGGCAAGGCAAAAGAAGAAATGGCCGTCAATGCTACTACAATCACCATGATAGGACTGACAATTCCCGCTCTGACAGCAGCCTCTCCGATAACTAGCCCCCCTACAATTCCTACTGCCTGCCCTATTGGCTTGGGCAGCCGTAATCCAGCCTCTCTTAAAATCTCAATGGTCATTTCCATAATTAATGCCTCGACCAAGGAAGGAAAAGGAACCCCTTCTCGATTGGCAGCAATAGAAATCATCAGATCCATTGGAATCAGGTTCTGATGAAAGGATACCAGTGCCACATAAATCGCTGGAAGAAATAAAGCAATAAAACTTATTAAGATCCGCAGGATGCGGAGCATCGAACTAAACATCCAGCGTTCATAATAATCTTCTCCTGTCTGCAAAAACATAGAAAGTGTAGCAGGAGCAATCAAGACAAAGGGCGTGTTGTCCACAATGATAGCTACAAATCCTTCCAGCAAATTGCCGGCCACCTTGTCTGGGCGCTCTGTCGCAAGAACTTGAGGGAAGGGGGACAAAAAATTATCTTCAATCAGTTGTTCTATATACCCGGTCTCCTGTATCATATCGATATCGATTTGTTCTATCCGTCTTTTGACTTCATCAACAAGTTCCTGATTGGCAAGCCCTCTTATGTAAGCCACTGCAATATCTGTTTTGGAACGCCGTCCTACTTTATAAATATCCACCGTAAAATCGGGATCCCGAATCCGTCGCCGAAGAAGAACGATATTGTCGGTCAATGTCTCTACAAATCCCTCGCGCGCCCCTCTTATATAAGGCTCCGAAGTCGGTTCAGAAGGAACTCTTGTTTCCCAACCTGGAGTGGATAAAAGCAGTGCCTCATCACTGCTGTCCACAAAGAAAACTGTTCCTCCTGACAATATATGGGAAATACAGGATTCTATTTGCTGCGCTGTTTTTATTTTTGAAAGCGTCGTCATCGCCCGTTTTAATTCGTCTCTTAGAGCCTTTTCCCCGCGAACATCCCCTATTTTTCTCAACTCCAATAGAACAGGCTTTAAAATCTGATCATTGATGACTTGTTCATCCGCCAACCCATCGATATATACAACGGCAGCTTCAAGCTTAGAATTTTCTATTTGGAAGGAGCGGATAATCACATCCGAACTATGCCCAATTTGCTGATAAATAACCTGTAAGTTGGTTTTTAGGTTTTTGCTTATGCTTGTAACATCCTTTGACGATTTTAGCTTTTGACTTGCTTCTCCTTTTTTTTTCTTATTTTTGAACCATCGAAACATCCTTTATCCTCGCTTTTTCCTTTTATCATTTAATCTTTAAAACATCAGGAAGAACGCAGCCATTCAAAAAATTTAGAAATCCCAAAAGGAATAATAAAAGCGCAAAAAGCCCCTATCCATAGTTCCAAATGAGATAGTTCTAAAAATATTTTGCGCAGCAATCCCCTCACCTCATTTTATTATTTTTCTGCCAATCAAATTGAAATTTTTTTTTCCAAGCTCCCTCTGCACGTTTGGCATCGCGAAAAAATTTACAGATAGCGTTGTTCTCCTTTACAAGAATATTACACAAATTTTTAAACCCTCAATAAGCGAACGATGCCTTCTCATTTTTTTGGATTCCTCCTACCGAATCCCGAATTGATGAAACTTTTCTTTCAACCAATCTATCATCTTTTTTTCAGCAGTTTGGGCTGAAATGTCTTCTCTTGTCAACAACTCTGTCGTATATAGCAGTGTATCATCTAGATATATCTTTGCTTTCCCGATCCTTTCCCCTCTGGATAC
>JAMNXX010000250.1 GCA_023623095.1 Bacillota bacterium
TTGTTACAGGAGATATAGATAAGGAAAGGGTATTTCATGTAATCCGAGAGCATATCAAAAATAGGGAAACCAAAATGAAAGATACAGAAATAAAACGAATTTATCCGGAAGAACCTCAAAGGATCGTACAGAATAAAATTGAAGAAAGACTTGAGGTATCCATTCCTTTATTTAATATTGCTTTTAAAGATACGCATTTTGGGGAAAAAGGACAAAAACTTCTTCAACAAATCATTGCACAAAAAATATTATTAGACATGCTGTTTGGAAAAAGCTCGGATTTCTATACGAAATTGTATGAGGAAGGGCTTATCAACAATACGTTTGGATATGAGTATACAAGAGAGATTCAGTACGGATATTCGATGTTGGGGGGCGAGTCAAAAAATCCTTACCAGGTTTTTGAAAAAGTGATTGGGCATTTAGAACAGATCAAAAAAGATGGATTGAACCAGGAGGATTTCGAACGGGTCAAGAAAAAATTTATCGGAAAACACATTGCTTCCTATAATTCGATAGAGTCCGTTGCAACATCGTTTGTTGCCTATTATTTTAAAGATATTCATATTTTCGATTATGTAAAGGAACTAAAAGACATTTCATTCAAAAGCATACAAGAAAGATTTTATGAGGACTTTAGTATGCAGGAATCTGTTTTATCGACTATCTTGCCAAAAAATGTTTGATAAATATGATCGAATCATTTATAATAGATTCGGAAAAGGTTGCCAGATTTCTGGCAACTGGCTATTTTTCTGGGAGTGATTTTTGTGGATCCAGTTGCTTTTCATTTGTTTGGATTGCCGATAAGATGGTACGGGATTTTGATTGCAGCAGGGATGGCAGTCGGTACGATACTTGCGATTCACCGAGCAAAAGAAATAGGTGTTTCTGAAAACTCGGTTTTAGATATGTTGCTGATTGCAATTCCGTTAGCGATAATCGGAGCAAGAGTTTATTATGTCATTTTTAAATGGGGTGATTACAGCGGAGATATCCTTCGGATATTCAATATACGAGAAGGCGGCTTGGCGATTCATGGAGGGGTTATTGCTGGTGTCTTAGCAGGATATTTTTTTTGCAGAGTGCGCAATATTTCATTCTGGAAGATGGCCGATATCTGCGTTCCCTCTATTGTCCTGGGGCAAGCGATAGGAAGGTGGGGAAATTTTATCAATCAAGAAGCATATGGAGTACCAACAGACCTGCCTTGGGGGATTATGGTAAATGGGGAGAAAGTGCACCCAACATTTCTTTATGAATCGATATGGAATGTATTTGTATTTTTATTTTTGATCGGATATGATCGCAAAAAAAAATTTGAAGGAGAACTTTTATTTCTTTATGCGATTCTATATTCGGCAGCAAGATTTTTTATAGAGGGTCTGCGAATCGACAGTTTGATGATCGGGCCATTTCGGGTGGCTCAAATCGTAAGTTTGTTTGTTATTGTGATAGCGCTATTTTTTAGGCATAAAAAGAGATCACTTCATTCAAAAACATAAAAAATTTGATGTCGATAATTGTTGCAAAAGAATTAAAAATGTTTTATAATAAAAGTTCCGCCTAAAAGTATCATAATTTTTAAAAAAACAGTTGACACTTCTTGGAAATTGTAATATTATGTATATAGTCCACTTGCCGCCACAATGCACACATTATTATAACGGGGTGTAAGAATTGTTAAAAAAGAACATTGAAGAACTACAATATACGTTAAATAAGCTAATCGAATCAAACTACGAAAAAGACATTTTATTAGATGAAATATATAAAAGCAGCATAGAATTAGATCAATTAATTGTGGCGTTCTATAAAGAAAGAGAAAAATTAAATTCTTAAAAAGTCATTTGAATTTAAAAATATGAGTCGCTATAGAGCTATAGTTCTATAGCGACTTTTTTCATTTTTGAATAAAAAAAATAGGACAAAATGTCTATAAAAACTAAAAGACGCAGGAAGGAATTTAAATTTTCATATAGAAATATAAATGTGGTGAGAAGTGGTGGCAAGTGGTGGACTTTCCCTAAAATGGGGTGGCAATTGTGTTTATCGGAGAATATTTGCATTCGATTGACAGCAAGGGTAGAATCATTATTCCTGCCAAATTTAGAGAAGGCCTTGGGGAAAGGTTTATTATAACCAAAGGCTTAGATAACTGTCTTTTTGTTTTTCCGGAAAAAGAGTGGGGAATTTTTGAAGAAAAATTAAAACAATTGCCATTGACAAGCAGGGATGCAAGAGCTTTTATAAGGCTATTTTTTTCCGGAGCAGCTGTATGTGAAGGAGATAAGCAAGGAAGAATGATACTTCCTGCAAATTTAAGAGAACATGCAAAAATCAATAAAGAAGTTGTCACAATCGGCGTATCGACGCGAGTTGAAATTTGGAGCAAAGAAGAGTGGGAAAAATACAATGAGGTCGCAAATTTAAGCTACGATGCTATTGCCGAAAAAATGGCCGAATTGGGAATTTAATATTTTGTTCTAAAAAAGAAATACTATTTTAAGATCAATAAAAATACGATTTTTTCCTTTTAATTTTGAAGCTAATGCGAAGTTCTCTTATATGAAAGCAGGTGGTGATTTGAATTTTGAACATATCCCCGTAATGCTCGAAGAAACGATTTCAAATTTACATATCCGATCGAATGGAATATATGTAGATGCCACATTAGGAGGAGGCGGACATGCTTCGGGAATTTGCGATCATTTAGCTGATGATGGGATTTTAATAGGAATCGATCAAGACATGGATGCACTGGATGCTGCTCAGAAAAAGCTTGCGCATTACAAAAACCAAAAAATATTTGTGCATGAGAATTTTTCAAATATTAAGAAAATATTAGCAGAGAAAAAAATCCATGGGATCGACGGTGCAATACTGGATTTAGGGGTTTCCTCATATCAATTAGATGAAGCAGAAAGAGGGTTTTCTTATATGCAGGATACCCATCTCGATATGAGGATGGATAGGACGAAAGATTTTACTGCTGAGAATGTTATCAATGAATATAG
>JAMNXX010000232.1 GCA_023623095.1 Bacillota bacterium
CTTCACAGGTACCAGATAATAACCATATAATGCAAAATGAAAAATGCGATGATGACAGAAAACGAGATGAGGATGCGACTCATCAAAAACATGATGAAAACAAAGAAATTTTAAAATTATTTGAAGAAGGGTATTCTCCCCAAGAAATAGCGAGACAGTTAAATAAAGGGATCGGGGAAGTCCAGTTGATTTGCAATTTAGCAAAGAGGTGATAGATTGAAAAAAACGATGATGTTCGCAATTTCATTAGGGGTAGGAATTGGATTGGTATTATCTTCTGGGGTAGCTATATTGCATTTGGATTTCACATCGAAAGCGAGCTCGGATTTTATTAAAGCTGAGGCGAAAAAATTAGGCATGATTGAGCCTTCCGAATATATTGATAAAAAACAAATTCAATCGGAAAACATATCATCAGATTCACAAAAAACGATCATTGTTGAAATACCTAATGGGGCAAATGATAAAGAAGTAGCGGGTATTTTAAAAGAAAAAAATTTGATTGAATCTGAAGAAGCATTCATAAAAAAAATAAATGAAATCAATATTCAAAAGAAATTTCAAGCAGGAAAATTTGAATTTACGGATTCAGATAGCATAGAGGATATTATTAAAAAAATCATCATTGAAGATTAGTTCAAAAAAGATATTTGAGCATGTTAATTCTTTATTTTGCAGTATATTCAAGAAAAAATAGGAAATAATATTTTTCATAGAGCAAATCAAATCCTTTGTGAATTTTTGTTGCAAATGAATGATTGGTATGTTATACTACTTTCGGTAATGAAATACACACACTCTGTAATTTTTAAAATGGTGCCGGGTAAGGTCTTTTAAAAAGATGAACAGAGTGGAGGGAAAACCAGGGAGGTGAAAAGATGTCAATTATTTCAATGAAGCAGCTGCTCGAAGCTGGTGTTCATTTTGGTCATCAAACAAGAAGATGGAATCCGAAGATGGCAGAATACATCTTTACGGAAAGAAACGGTATCTATATTATCGACCTACAAAAAACAGTAAAGAAAATAGAAGAGGCTTATACATTTGTTAAAGAACTTGCAGCCGAAAATAAAACCATCTTATTTGTAGGAACGAAAAAGCAAGCGCAAGAGTCTATCGAACAAGAAGCAAAAAGATGCAGCATGTTCTATGTGAATCAAAGATGGCTTGGCGGTATGCTTACCAATTTTAAAACGATTCAAGCGCGAATCAATCGTCTTCATGAATTGACCAAAATGGAAGAAGAAGGTCTTTTTGATGTTCTGCCTAAAAAAGAAGTCATTAAACTAAGACATGAGCAAGAAAAGCTCGAAAAGTTTTTAGGTGGAATTAAAGAAATGACAGAACTGCCGGATGCATTGTTTATTGTCGATCCAAGGAAAGAAAGAATTGCTGTAAGAGAAGCTCAAATTTTACAAATTCCTGTTGTAGCAATCGTTGATACCAACTGTGACCCAGATGAAGTGGATTATGTCATCCCGGCAAATGACGATGCGATCAGAGCAGTAAAATTAATTACTGCAAAAATAGCAGATGCTGTTATCGAAGGCAGACAAGGAGAACAAATAGAAGAGTAGAAAAAAGGGTAAGGGTGTAAGGAAGGGAAAGTATCCCTTACGATACTCTTACCCTTTTTTAGTATCTAGCATAGAACACATTAAGGAGGAATTCTCATGGAGATTACAGCCAAAATGGTGAAAGAATTAAGAGAAAAAACAGGTGCAGGTATGTTGGATTGCTAAAAAGCCCTTCAAGAAGCAAACGGAGATAGTGAAAAAGCGATCGAAATTCTGAGAGAAAAAGGATTGGCAAAAGCGGCTAAGAAATCCGGTAGGATTGCTGCTGAAGGACTTGTAGATGCTTACATCCATGGTGGAAGAATTGGTGTATTGGTTGAAGTGAATAGCGAAACGGATTTTGTAGCGAAAAATGATGAATTTAAAAAATTTGTAAAAGATATTGCGATGCAAATAGCGGCATCAAATCCACAATACATAAGGAGAGAAGATATTCCTCAAGAAGTTGTTGAGAAGGAGAGGGAAATATTAAAGACGCAAGCAATCAATGAAGGAAAACCTGAAAACATTGCAGAAAAGATGGTAACCGGAAGGCTGGAAAAATTTTACAAAGAAGTATGTTTATTAGAACAGCCTTATATCCGAGAACCGGAGATATCCGTACAAGAATTATTGAATCAAAAAATTGCTAAAATAGGCGAAAATATAACAATCAGAAGATTCGTACGATTTGAAGTAGGGGAAGGGATCGAGAAAAAAGAGGAAGATTTTGCAGAAGAGGTAGCAAAACAAATAAATAGCTAATTTTTTACAATTTAAAATAGAGAACACAGGTGTGTTCTCTATTTTAAAATATGATTTTCTTTTTCTAAGAAAAGGTTTTTTATAAAAAACGTAGAATAATAAGAACGGAGGTTATCTATGGTTCATGATAAACCGAAATATAAGCGGGTTATATTAAAATTAAGCGGTGAAGCATTGGCAGGACCAAAAGAAAGCGGATTAGATGGAGCAACGCTAGATTCCATTGCGCATCAAATTAAAGAAATTTCAAATTTAGGAGTCGAAGTTGCTATCGTTGTAGGAGGAGGAAATTTTTGGAGAGGTAGAAGCGGAAAGGGGATGGATAGGACAACAGCTGACTATATGGGAATGTTGGCAACAGTCATTAATGCATTGGCTTTGCAAGATGCATTGGAGAGCATTGGAATTGTTACCCGCGTTCAAACGGCAATCGAAATGCGACAAATTGCTGAGCCTTATATTCGAAGAAGAGCGGTCAGGCATTTAGAGAAAGGGAGGGTCGTTATATTTGCTGCAGGTACCGGAAACCCTTATTTTTCTACAGATACAACTGCTGCATTAAGAGCTGCAGAAATCGAAGCGGAAGTAATCTTGTTAGCGAAAAAAGTAGACGGAGTATATGACTCGGATCCCAAAACCAATCCATCGGCCAAGAAATTTCAAAAACTAACTTATATTGATGTATTGAATAAAG
>JAMNXX010000071.1 GCA_023623095.1 Bacillota bacterium
ATATTGATGTATTGAATAAAGGATTGAGAGTGATGGATTCAACTGCTACCTCCCTTTGTATGGATAATAAAATTCCTATCATTGTGTTTAGTTTAAATGAACCTGAGAATATTAAAAAAGTGATTTTAGGAGAAAATATGGGTACGTATGTAAAGGAGGAATGATCATGCGTTTACAATTACATAGTGATTTAGAGGAAAAGATGAAAAAAACGATAAAAGTACTAAGAGAAGATCTTAATGCAATTCGAGCAGGAAGAGCAAATCCTGCATTGCTGGATAAAATTATGGTAAATTATTATGGAGCCCCTACACCTTTAAAACAGATTGCAAGCGTTTCTGCTCCTGAACCCAGGTTGCTAATTGTACAACCTTATGATGCGTCAGCAATTCAATCAATAGAAAAAGCGATCATGCAATCGGATCTGGGAATCAATCCCTCCAATGATGGGAAAATCATTCGCCTTGCGATACCGCAATTAACAGAAGAACGGAGAAAGGAATTAAATAAACTTGTGAAAAAAACAGGGGAAGAAGCCAAAATCGCTTTACGAAATCAGAGAAGAGAAGCAAATGATAAATTGAGAAAAATGCAAAAAAATAATGAAATCTCGGAAGATGATTTAAGAAAAGCAGAAGATGAAGTGCAAAAAATAACCGATCAATATGTAAAGATGGTAGAAGAGATAGTTGAACAAAAAGAAAAGGAAATATTGGAGGTATAATATTGTCCGCCTTACCAGATGTGTTAGGATTTCAATTGGATGATGCTTTAAATCTTTTAGAATCTGCAAATATTTTAATATCTATCCAAGAGACATATCCACCTGATAAGAAAAAAAGGACAGGAGAGTGCAGGGTTATCCGGCAAATTGATAAAGGAGATTGTGTAGAACTTATCGTTAGTTATTTTTAAGCCCCCCATTGGTTTCGGGGGGTTAAAAATATTTAATTATATTGTTGGAGGACTTAGTATGAGTACAGATCAAAATAAATTCTTTATCAACGAAAATAGTCAAATATCAGATAAAGTTTCATTAGATATGTCAAATTTGCCTGAACATATTGCTATCATTATGGATGGAAATGGAAGGTGGGCGCAAAAACGCAAATTGCCTAGGACAGCAGGGCATAAGGCCGGAATAGAAACGATTAGAGAGATTATCCGTACTTGCTCTGACTTAAAAATCAAATACCTTACATTATATGCATTTTCCACAGAAAATTGGCAAAGACCAGAAGGAGAAATTTCAGCATTGATGCAGCTGCTTGTTTATTATTTAAGAAAAGAAATTAACGAACTTCACAAAAATAATGTAAGAATTCATACAATTGGAGATATCAGCAAATTGCCTCAAGCAGTCATTGAAGAGATTCAATCTGCTTTGAAGTTAACACAGCATAACAATGGATTATTTGTGAATATTGCGCTCAACTATGGCGGCAGAGACGAGATAGTCAGAGCAGTAAAAATATTATGTGAGAAAGTAAAGGAAGGAGAGCTGGATGTCTCCCAAATTGATGAAAAAGTATTCGAACAGTATTTATATACGAAAGGAATTCCAAGTCCGGATTTGCTCATTAGACCAAGTGGAGAGTTAAGGATCAGTAATTTTTTATTGTGGCAAATGGCTTATACTGAATTTTGGTTTTCAAACATCTATTGGCCTGACTTTACGAAGGAGCATTTAATACAGGCAATTTGTGATTATCAAAAAAGAGAAAGAAGATTTGGCGGGGTTAAGTGAAGGTGGGATAAAAATTGCTCAAGAGAGTTGTTTCAGCACTTTTAGCACTTCCATTATTGTTTTTTATTATCATTAAAAACGGATTTTTTATAAAATTTTTAATACCGATTTTTGCCATTATAGCGCTTTATGAATTTTTCAATGCTTTTCGGCAGATTGGTATTGAAGCTTCCAAAATAATAGGATTTATCAGCATCCTTATGATGTTTGTGATGACTTTAAAGAAGATTACTGCAGAATCTATCTTGCTATGGCTGGCATTCACGATGTTTTGCATTTTGATATCAAATTTATTGAAAAAGGAATTTGATGCAGTTGCGTCGGGGATTACGGCACTTGGAATTTATTATATCGTTTTTTTTGCTTATCATATTCTTTTCATATTGAATTCTTCATATCCTCAATTGATATGGCTCGTTTTTATTACTGCTTGGGTTACAGATACATGTGCATATTTTACGGGGAGTTTTATCGGAAAAAGAAAATTATGTCCTCAGATTAGTCCTAAAAAAACAATGGAAGGGGCAATCGGAGGAATTATAGGTAGTGTCATTATCAGCCTTATTTTTGCATATTTTATTGTACCCCATATTTTCATTCATTGTATTTGGATTGGCTTTATAGGAAGTATTATGGGGCAGGTAGGAGATTTAACTGCTTCTATTTTTAAAAGGTATACTGGAATTAAAGATTATGGAAAAATCATGCCTGGTCACGGAGGTATTTTAGATAGATTTGACAGCATCTTGTTTACAGCTCCTACGGTTTATTATTACATGATTTTCTTAATCAAATAATTTACAAAAGATGAAAAAGCTTATCATGCTTTTTAGCTTTTACGTTTTCCCTTATGAATATCCTCGCTTCACTCTTTGATATATATGAGTGAAGGATTTAGACTTCCGATTTGATATATACAAGCGATAGTTCTGGGATTTTTGAAAGGATGGTTTTATGAAATATATCAGCATTCTGGGCTCCACGGGCTCTATTGGAACGCAAACACTCGATGTAATAAGAAGCAATCCGGAACAATTCAGAGTAGTCGGGTTAAGTGCCAATCAAAACATCGATTTGATAGAGCAGCAAATAAGAGAATTTCAGCCTGAAGCAGCAGCATTGATGGATGAGCAAATGGCATTGGAACTGAAAAAAAGGATTGGAAAAGATGGCAGAAAAGATAACGGAAACGGAAAGGAGAAAAAACTCCCGAGATGAAGGGCAACAGGGGCGAATGGAGCGAAGTGTATGTTTTTCTTAAAC
>JAMNXX010000053.1 GCA_023623095.1 Bacillota bacterium
ACGATACCCGAAAGGAAAAGAGAATATAACGGGTATTGCTTATGAACCCTGGCATTTCAGATATGTCGGTGTTCCTCACGCCATGATAATGGAGCAAATGGGTTATACATTGGAAGAATATCACGCTAGAATCAGGCAATATCTCTATGGGCGCCGCTCGTTGCAATACGATTTTGGAAATTTTCACATAGAAGTATCCTATCTTCCTGCAGATAAAGAGACTGTGACATTTAATATAGCCGTCGATACACCATATACAATATCCGGTAACAATATGGACGGGTTTGTCGTCACTGTTTGGAGGACAAAAAGATGATGGGGAATACAGCTAGGGCGTGGATTGAACTTGATATGAATAATCTTCGTCACAACATAAACATCATGAGAAGCTTATTGCCAGATGGCTGCCAGCTTATGGCCGTGCTTAAAGCAAATGCTTATGGGCATGGGGCGGTGGAGATTGCAAGAGAACTGAATTCCAATGGCATACGCGCATTTTGTGTAGCATCGGTTTTGGAAGGTGTGGAATTACGCGAGCATGGCATAGAAGGTGAGATTTTAATTTTAGGATACACGCACCCAACACAGTTTTATCTGCTCAGAAAATATAGCTTGATGCAGACAGTTATTGATTATGAATATGCTAAAGCACTTGACGATTACGGTGAAGAATTAATCGTTCACGTCAAAATTGATACTGGTATGCACCGTTTGGGCGAACGGTCGGATAATGTGGACCAAATTTTGCAGATTTTTAAGTACAAAAACCTTGTTATAGACGGCATCTATACGCACCTATGTGTAGTCGACAGTGATAGGCAAGTCGATAGAAATTTTACACAAAAGCAGATTGATAATTTCAATTGGGTTCTTTCAAGGATACAGAAACAAGGATTTTCGCTGCCAAAAGTTCATATTCAAAGCAGCTATGGAATATTCAATCGGTCCGATTTATCATTTGACTACGCCAGAGTTGGCATTGCACTTTATGGCATGTTATACACCCTTGACGACACTGAGAAATACAATATAGGGCTTCGCCCTGTTTTGTCGGTAAAAGCAAGGGTTAGCACCGTAAAAACACTCTTTGCAGGTGAAGCGGTAGGCTACGGGCTTGCGTTTAAAGCCCTGCACAACATGAGAATTGCGGCTATTACTTTCGGCTACGCTGATGGCATTCCGCGGTGCCTTTCCTGCGGTATCGGCCATGTCCTGATTAACGGGCAGAAAGCCCCTATTGTTGGCCGTATCTGTATGGATCAGATGATGGTAGATGTTTCAGGTATTGAAGATGTAAAACAGGGTGATATTGCAGTTATAATTGGCAAGTCCGATAAAGATGAGATTACAGCATGTGAAATTGCAGAGCAAGCAGGGACAGTCTCAACTGAAATTTTAAGTCGATTAGGAAGAAGGTTGGAAAGGGTTGTTTTAATTTAGGCATCATTGAGATTTAACTTGTTATTATTTTTCTATTAAAAAATAGGGAGGATAAATAAGGGACTTCCCAAAAATCAAGACTTGACAAAGATATATGGTAAAGAGAGTGCAATTGTTATATCTTTAGACAGCGTGGGTTGTATTGAATAACTATTTATTTTACATTATATTAAATTTTACACTATATTAAGTATATAGAAGACCGGCGTAATCGTCGGTCGATTTATTTTCTTGAACCTCGGATTTTCTAAAAACAGCTGAAAACCCATTGACATGTTCCCGTAAACGTAAGGTTCAAAAAATCAGCCCAAGACATCAATCCAAGCGGCTCAGGCCACGTTGAGACGGTTGTTCTTCTGTCCCACAATAACTCCAGATGATTTTATCCGTGTAAAAATAGAAATAGGCAGAGGATACCATGACAACATACATCGCATCAGTGGAAAATAAAGTTTGAAAAATAGAAAATAAATTTTTGGAGTTTATATATTATGCTTGAAAAAATGGGCGAATTCTTTTTTGACGAACGCCTGGGCGATTACCAAGAACTTCAATTGAGTTGTATTGATTCAGCACATGAATTTTATAGATACACTGCCAGGAGTCTTCCTATGCATTCCGGTTGCAGAATTATTGATCTTGCCTGAGGAACCAGATTGGAGCAGGACGAATACTTTTTATTGAATCCAACAGCAAAAGTAACCGGAATCGATTTGGCTCCCGGTATGCTTAATAGATTGCGTAAAAAACACTCTGATAAAGACTTGAACCTAATTCTTGGCTTATTTTTGATGTTCCATTTGAAACTGAGCAATTCGATGTACTGTATCGGTCGAGGCCTTGCATCATTTTGCGGCTGATGAAAAATATCTCTATATGAAAAGCTGCATAAATCTTTAATAACTAATGGCTACTTTATTCTGACAGATTATTTTGCTCTATCTGATAAAGAAGGGACTTTTCTTAGAAAAGAACTGCTTCGACTAAAGACAGAGCTAAAAACTGAAGACAACGAGTTCTATCATTATGATACTCTGCTTACGGTCGACCATGAGATTGAATGTCTTTTTGGCAGCTAGCTTCTCATCGGTTGAAATATTGAATCACTGGGGTGCAACATACACTATAAAGGTTATTAACTAATTTCCACTTTGTTAGACGAAGCGATAGAGTGGATGTTAAGAAAAAAATACAAAAAATCTTTTAGAAAAAGCATAAAGTAGGAATTTGAAATTTTGTTTATGCATTATTGGCTTCATGATATGGAAGACGATGATAATGGATGCTGGCAGGAATATATAGATAATGTCTTGATGGCTTAAAAAAGAATAAACATTTAACATTGAGGTTTATATGCAATTTTTTAAATGATAAAATGGTACAATAATAGTATAATATTATATATGAAAAATGCTATTCCGAGATGCAGAATATAAGGTGTATGATATGATATATAGACTTCCGGAGGTAAATGATAAAGATATGCTTTATGAATATATTCAAGGACATTACGACAATGGAGAAACAAGCATCAGTGCGAGTTTAGAACTTGCGACTTCTGAATAT
>JAMNXX010000032.1 GCA_023623095.1 Bacillota bacterium
ATTTCAGGCGGGCCCTGAAATTGAAATCGCATTTTTGGGAGATGGCGAAACAAAGGTTGAACTTGTATACAATCGTTCTGCTCAACAGATTTGCATTGGGGAAGATATCTCATTAGGATTTCAAGTAGATTCAGTAGATGAGATGATGAGATTTGTTAAAGAAAAAGGGATTGGGATCCACAGCGGACCATTTCAGCCTAATCCAGATACGAAATTTTTCTACATATTGGATCCCAATGGATTAAAAATACAGTTTGTAGAAACTAGATAATTCGAAGGAGGATGGATTTCTGGTTTCTGCAATTTCTTTTTTTTTGCTGAGAAATTTACAGAATAAATCTTTGTTACTAAATAATAAATCCTGCTATTAAATATGCAATAGCTGTCAATATAGCTGCGATAAGCCCAAGAGGCATTTGCGTAACAAAGTGCTCATAGTTGTCGCAGCCGCATGCAGCAGAAGTACAAATAGTAGCATCTGAGGCAACGCATATATGGCTTCCCCAAACGCCTGCAGAAATGATTGCAGCAATGCATAGATATGGGTCTGCTCCTATTGCCTGAGATAAAGGAATAACAGCTGGTAAAGTAATCATGTACAGGTCCCAATTGGTTCCTGTCATAAATTCAGTAATTCCAAATACGACAAATAGTATGAATGGCATCAGACTAGGGAGCATAATATCTTTTGTATTATCTACGATGTAGTCTGCAAATCCCATTTCTGTAATTGTGGCTGTAAAACTAAAGCTTAATGCGACTAACACGAAAAGAAACATCATGTTTTTGAATCCGATTACACAGCATTCTATAAATTCTGAGATACCCATCAGTCTTTGTCCAATAAAGAAGAAGAATGTAAACAATAATGTGACAATAGAACCTATAAATAAATCGATATCGAAATAAACGGTGGCCACTACCAAAACGATCATAGGAACAAACAAATTCATTGCCTTAGGATTCTCAGGGATTTCCATATTTTCATCGGATTGCATTGCAATTTTTTCAGATCCTGGCGGAGCAACCTGACCTGTTTCACGAGCTCTTATCTCCGCTTTTTTCATAGGACCGAAAATGGGTATAATCCCTAGGATAACGAGCAATGCGACCCCAATTGTGATCCATGCATAAAAACTGTACGGGATGGTCCGAATAAAATATTTCATACCTTCTCCTGGCGGCGCAAAATTGTTCAACTCTAATAGGCCTGCTATAAAGGCACCCCATGTAGAGATCGGAATCAGCACACAAGGAGCTGCTGCCATTGTATCTACAATGTAAGATAGCATTTCTCTGGATATTTTTTTGTCATCCGTTATATGAGACATACTTGGACCGATCGCGAGACAATTTAAATAATCGTCTGTAAAAATAAGCCAGCCCAAAACCCATGTCCATACGAGTGCGCTTTTACGAGTCTTTATATATTTTGCAATCCAACGGCTGAAAGCCATTGCACCGCCTGAACGCTCGATCAGAACCATCAGGCTTCCCATCAGTCCACAAACGAGTACCAGCCAAACATAATTATCACTCATTACGGTATCATATACGGTATCCCAGTAGGACATGAAAAAGTCTCCTCTGTTTACCATATAATGTCCCATCAATCCGCCGAGAATATATGCAAGTATAATTTCTTTTGTCCAAAATATAAAGGTAATAACAAACACAGATGGAACTAGTGTATACCATCCCAAATTATCTGGGCTGGGATTGCTTACCATAAAGGAGATAGCAAGAAATACCATTACTGCAACGAAAATGATATTCCCATACCACCTTGCGTTTCTTTTTTGTAGCGATTGTGCTTCTGTTAAAGTATTGACTTCTGTAGTCAACTTTTTATGATCCCCCTTTCAACGATGGAAGATATATGCCTTGCAAAATACTTTGTTACATACAAAGAAATGATCAATGATCGTTTATTTCTGTAATATCTACCTCCTTGATATCGTAGAGTAGAAATTATCGTCTGCAGTTATATCTACCTCCTTGCTACAAATCCACAGGATAAAATTGGTTAAGGTATACGATTCACAATATAAATAACTAGCAATTTACATGCCATTTTGGAATCTTAAAATTTTTCTATACTTTCAAGATTTTTATTTTTTCTTTTTTGTTTCCTTTCAGATTTGTTTTACCCTTTATAATTCAATACTTTTCTGGAAGCACATCATTGAATCTTTTTATATTTCTATATTTTAGATATTGCTAAAAAAGGGAGAATTGCTATTTTTTGTGAAAAAATTATTGATAAAAAAACAGCAAATGAATGTAATTTTTACAGTCGAATTTTGAAGTTTACTGTAAGTTTTTCTGTAAAAACAAAAATTTTTAATTTTGATCGGGATGATTTTGCCCTCCATAAAATGGAGGGCAAACAAATATGGAATATGGATAAAAATCTTTTATATAAATAGTTCAGGCTCTTTCCGATGAGTAAATTCAATTTCCAGCTCGTGCTTATGCCTCAAATAATCAGGGTCATCATAATATTTTGCATTTGTAGGACATTGTTTAATGCAAGCACCGCATTTGATGCAGATCCAATTTAGCTTTGAAACATCCTCCATGTCGATGGAGCCCATCGGGCAAACACGCACACAGAGTTTGCAATTGATACAATTGCTATTTGTTTTTGGAGTAACCTTTCGAATATCAACCGGAATGCCTTCCGGATTTATGGGCATATAATATTTTCGATAAGGCCGATTTCCTTTTACAGTGGCAGGTTGTATTTCTTTTTGCGTTGTTATTTTTTCATAGATTTGATTTGCAAAATCGACTGCTATTGCCATATCCTTCTGGTCAGGCCTGTTTTTTGCAAGCGTTTTAGAAAAAGCGTGCTCTCCTATAAATGCGCCTCCGGCAATTACTTTAAAGCCGTTTGCTTCAAGAATATCTTTCAATTCTATGAGGGCATCATCATAATTTCTGTTTCCATAAAGAACCACTGCAATAGCGAGCGCACCATTT